>JANPAP010000332.1:0-5546 GCA_031429975.1 Chitinophagaceae bacterium | reverse complement strand
CATACAACATATTTAAATGCACTTTAAAATTTTTGTTGGTAGATAAATAATCCTGTAAAAATAAACCTACAGTAATTAAACGGTCAGTGGGACGCCGCAGCCAGCCTACATCCTGGCTTACACTATCTACCACAACCTGGTCGGTAGATTTTGAATTGATAATTTCTCCTGCTGCATTTTTGTATTGGTAATAATGGTCGCCATCAATATTTTCTTTGGTACGCATCAGGCCAATGCTAAACCAACTTTCTGCATCTTTTACCAGCTCGCCATAAAACCGGGTTTCAATTCCGTAGGCATAACCCCTTGCATTGTTATTACCTGCGTAACGAATTTTTACATTGTCAACATCATAAGGAATCAGGTCGGTAATAATTTTATAATACGCTTCGGTGGTAATTCTGAAAGGCCTGTTTTCATTTTTAAAATTATAATCGAAACCGGCAACTAACTGATAACTTTTTTGTGATTTTACAGAGGTGTTTAACAGTCCGTTATATTTTCTCAACTCCCTGTAAAAGGGCGGTTGGTTGTAAATTCCGGCAGCGGCTTTAAAAACAACATCTTTTTTCCAATTGGGTTTAATACTTATCTGTGCTCTCGGACTGATCAAAAATTCTTTGTTCAAACTATTGTAATTATATCGGATACCTGCCTGAAAACTAATGTCTTTTTTGTTGTTGCTAAAATTGATATTATCCTGAATATAACCGCTGTATTTTTTTATAGAAAGATCGGCGTTGGTATTTAAAAAAGTATTCAGTCTGCCGGTATTTACGGGTAACGAATAACCGGCACTATCTTGGTATTCCCACTCGTATAATTTATCGGCAATATTGGTTTGTTCGATGTTGTTACCAAATTGTACAAAATGTTTTCCTTTCTCCAAACTGCCTTTCAGGCCTGCATTCCACACTTCAATGTTCAATGTGTTCCGTCCAAAATTTTGGTAATATCCGGCACCTAATGGATTTACAATCTGACCGAAACTACTGCTGTTGTTATCAAAATTTCGATCGCCAAATAAGTAAGCACCGGCAATATCAAAATTTTCGTTTTCCTTATTTTGAAAGCGGCTAAACATCCACTTTAGTTTTAATTTTTTGTTGGGTTGATGGATGGCGCTTAAGCCAACAAAATTTGTTTTGTAACCATCTTTTTCCTGCCCTTCAAAAAATATATCCAGACCAAGGTTAGCCGTAAATAAAGGCGAAAAAACAGAAGTGGTTTTTTTAGAACTTTCTGGTATCAATGTAAAGTTTGTTGCCGAAAAATTTGCCAGTAATTCCAGTTGCCATTTTTCATTCAACTTATAAGTTACATAAGCCTGCACATCATTAGAGGTGGGAATGTAAGCGCCTTTTGTTTCCTGGCTGCTTAATAAATTCCGGTTGCTTTTATTTCGAACTCCCAACAAATAAGTAATCTTTTCATTTTTGGCAGCACTTTCTAAATGAAAGCCCTGCTCCAACAAACTTACAAACACGGAACCACCAAAAGCTTTAGGTTTTTTGTATTGAATGTCCAGCACACTGCTCATCTTATCGCCATACTTTGCCTGAAAACCGCCATTGTAAAAGTTTACATTTTTGGCCATTTCTGCATTGATAAAACTCAAACCTTCCTGTTGTCCGCTTCTAACTAAATAGGGTCTGAAAATTTCAAAGTCGTTAATGTAAATCAGGTTCTCATCATAGTTGCCGCCTCTTACACTGTACTGCGATGTGAGTTCATTATTACTGCCCACTAAAATTTTTATCAAACCTTCAATACCTCCAACAGTACTGGGCAAAGCGGCTGCTGTTTTTGGATTTATCTTTGTTAGGCCCAGCTCTTTTCTTTCTCTTTCATCGCCTATAACAACCGTGTTTAATGTTTTTCCAAGTAGCTGAATTTTGACTGTAATTTTTTCTTCTTCATTTTCGCTGAGGAAAAAATTCTTTTGCGTTTCAGCAAAACCAGTATGGGAAAACAGTAGGGCAAATGTTTTTTCTGCAGGAACTTTTATTCTGAAATTGCCACTATCGTTGCTGGTAATTCCACTTGCCTTACCCAGGATAATTACTGAAACATTGGAGAGTGCATTTTCGTTTTCATCCATCACTTTTCCGCTTACATACGCAAACTTTTTTTGAGCGCTGGCGTTCATCAAAAGCAAGAAAAAAAATAGCGTTGATAGTACTCTCATGCGTAGTTGGAAAATGTTTGTTATTTTTTGTGCAGGATAAAAATAACTTGTTGTTGATAAATGAAAAATTCTTTTTTCAAAAATTGAAGTTCTGATATCGTACACAGTCGTTTTTAAATAATCCTTGCATAAAAAAAGTATCAATCTGAATTTACAAATTGATACTTTTTTGGATAAAATATTCAGTTATTTATTGATTTACTTTTTTGGTGTCGCTTTCTTTTTTGGAGCAGCTTTTTTCTTAACGGTTGTTTTTTTATCAAAAGCTTTTGGTTCCTGTATCAGGATCATTTTTTTAATACTTTCCAAATCAATAACGGCCAATTCTTCTGCAGTGTATTTCGATTTATCTTCTTTGTTTATCAGCTTCAGCATTTTTTTGCCAAAGCGTATAAATGGGCCCCAGCGGCCATTTTCAAGAGAAATTTTTTCAGCTGGCCATTGCTGGATATAACGATTGGCTTCCTTTTCAATTTTTTTTGCTATCAATTCGTCGCAATCCTTTTGGGTAAGTATATCGTAATTGTAAGCCCTTGGAATATTTATAAACATATCGTTCCATTTTATAAATGGGCCAAATCTTCCCTTGCCTTTTGTAATGGGTTTTTCATCATAAAATCCAATCGGGGCATCTTCTTTTTGTTTTGTTTCAATAACTTCAATTGCTCTTGCAAGGTCCACTTCAAACAGATCTTCACCTTTGGGTAATGAAATAAATTGTTCGCCAAATTTTACATACGGGCCAAAGCGGCCAATGTTTACGGCAATTTCCATTCCTTCATGTTCGCCCAACATTAGGGGGAGTTTAAATAAATCGATCGCTTCTTCCAGCGAAATGGTTTCTATACTTTGACTGGCTTTAATTTTTGCAAATCTTGGTTTTTCTTCATCGCCTTGGCTGCCAATTTGCACCATCGGGCCATACCTGCCCATTCTTGCAATAATCGGTTTGCCGGTTTCATCAACACCCAGCAATCTTTCACCAACGGCACGTTCGGCATTTTCCAATGTATGTTCTACGCCTTCATGAAAGGGGGTATAAAAATCTCCCACCATTTTATTCCATACAATTTTGCCATCGGCAATTTCATCAAACTCTTTTTCAATTTTTGCAGTAAAGGAATAGTCCATTACTTTTTCAAAATGCTGGTTTAAAAAATCGGTAACCACCAATCCCAAATCTGTAGGAAATAATTTTGATTTTTCTGCTCCGGCATTTTCGTATTCAGTAACTTTTTTAATACTGTCATCTTTCAATAGCAAAACCTGGTAGGCTCTTTTTACACCATCTTTATCTTTCTTTTCAACATAAGTTCTTTTAATAATTGTTGAAATTGTTGGTGCATACGTACTCGGACGGCCAATGCCCAATTCTTCCATCTTCTTTACCAGAGAGGCTTCTGTGTATCTAGCCGAGTGGCGGGTAAACTTTTCGGTGGCGGTCATTTGTTTAAATTCCAACAATTGCCCAACCGTTAAATCGGGTAGCCTGCTTTCATCAGTGCCTTCTTCTTCAGTATCTTCATCATCATTACTTTCCAGGTAAACTTTTAAAAAGCCATCAAATTTTATTACTTCACCCGTAGCTGTTAACTCTTCATTATTGCTGCTGATATTTATTTTTGCAATAGTTTTTTCCAACGCTGCATCACTCATCTGGCTGGCAATGGTACGTTTCCAAATAAGGTCGTACAATCTTCCGGTTTCAGGATCATTTACAACTGAATGATCCATGTAAGTAGGCCTGATGGCTTCGTGTGCTTCCTGGGCACTTTCATTTTTATTTTTGTATTTTCTTATTTGCAGGTAATCGTTACCGTAATTAGTTTGGATGGCTGCTTTAATACCATCCATGGCGGTTTCTCCAAGGTTCACACTATCCGTACGCATGTAAGTAATCTTACCACTTTCGTACAATTTTTGTGCAAGAATCATGGTTTTGCTTACACCATAACCCAATTTCCGGCTGGCTTCCTGTTGCAGGGTTGAGGTTGTAAAAGGCGCTGCAGGTGTACGTTTGCCGGGTTTTACCTGAATGTCGTTTACTTTATAAGTGGCACCAATGCAGGATTGTAAAAATTTTTCTGCAGCAGCAGCATTGCTTTGTCTGCTGGCTTCGGCCTTAAAGGAAACTACTTTATTATTAAGATCGGTGGCAGCTAACAGGGCATCAATTTTAAAATTGCTAACCGAAGTAAACTGGTTGATCTCTCTTTCTTTTTCTGCAATTAATTTTACCGCTACACTTTGTACACGGCCGGCGCTAAGGCCGCCTTTCATGCCAATTTTACGCCATAAAACCGGGCTTAATTCAAAACCTACAATGCGATCTAAAACCCTCCGAGCTTGTTGAGCATTTACCAAATTCATATCAATGGTACGTGGATTTTGTACCGCTTTCTGAATGGCAGGTTTGGTGATTTCATGAAACACAATCCGCTTGGTTGTTTTTGGATCAAGCTTTAATACTTCTGCCAAATGCCAGCTAATACTTTCTCCCTCACGATCCTCATCCGATGCCAGCCATACTTCTTCACTTTTTTTTGCAAGGCTTTTCAGTTCGCTGACCACTTTTGTTTTTTCTGGCGAAATAATATATTTGGGTTCAAAATTATTTTGCAAATCGATGCCCATATCATTCTTTTCCAGGTCACGGATATGTCCGTAACAACTCTTCACTTCAAAGTCTTTTCCTAAAATTGCTTCAATGGTTTTTGCTTTTGCAGGGGACTCAACTATTAATAAATTCTTCGCCATAATGTGTTGTTGTTTTCTTTGTAACAGGCTGCTGTACTTCGTTTGAGCATTGTTGTGTCACTCACTTGTACAGTATACCCATTTGGTTCACTGCTCTCAAAATTTAAGCCAACAGTTACTGCAATATTACTTTAAAATTGAAAAATCAAAATATTTCTTACAAATGCAATGAAATAAAACGCTGCTTTATAAAAAATTTATCAATTCATTTTTGACAAAACTGTCATGATAAATTCTCCGGTGCCCGAGCCCTTTGCTGATGATAAATTGGATATTGGGAAGATTTAAATCTTTTACATTTAAGGCATCTCTTAATGGTGTAAGATCATCCTCTTCATCATGAAACCAAAGGGTAGTTGCTTTACAATTTTGCATGGCTCTTTTAATAGAAAACCATTCCGGCTGATGTCCGCTTTTTTCAAAAATCAATTGATCAAATTCTTCCCGAACTTTTTTATTTTTTATATTAAGTAATGTAAATGTGTTATCAATAGCACTGGCAGTTTCAGTTGCAGGCGCAAGCAATACCAGTTTTGTATTTTCATCATGTGGTATATTTTCTAGTGCCAGGCAAACGGCTATACCCCCAAATGAATGCGCA
>JANPAP010000331.1:0-7462 GCA_031429975.1 Chitinophagaceae bacterium | reverse complement strand
TTTTTGTTTTATAATTGTACAAATAAAACAAACTATGGCTATACAACCTTGGCGCACTGCAACAGTAATTAAAATTGAAAATGAAACGGAAGACACCAGGAAATTCTGGTTGCAATTTCCCGATCTGGAAACTTTTGATTTTATTCCTGGCCAATTTGTAACACTGGATTTACCCATACACGAAAAGTCAAATAAAAGATGGCGCAGTTATTCCATTGCCTCAAATCCCAATGGCACCAATATTATTGAATTACTTATAGTGCTTGATAAAAATGGTGCCGGCACGCCTTATTTATTTAACGAAATTAAAGTGGGTTCTCAATTAACAGCCCGGGGGCCGCAAGGTGTTTTTACAATTAAAGATCCCATCGAAAATGATATCATAATGATTTGTACCGGCACTGGTATTGCACCATTCCGCAGTATGGTAAAGCATTTATACCTACACAATATTTATCATAAAAATATTTACCTCGTATTTGGATGTCGCACCAAAGCAAGCCTGCTGTATTATAATGAAATGAAACAATTGCAAAATGAAATGTTGAATTTCCATTTTATTCCAACATTATCCAGAGAACAATGGGAGGGCAAGAGTGGTTATGTGCATCCTGTTTACGAAGAAATTTGTAAGGATAAGCGCCCCGTTAATTTTTTCCTTTGCGGTTGGAAAGGCATGATTGATGAAGCCAAGAATAAAATTTTGGAAATGGGCTACGATAAAAAAAGCATCCATCTGGAAATTTACGGGTAGCCTATTTCTTTAAAATATTTAGCACTAAACAGTTTCTTAAAACAATTTAGCCAGAAATTTTTTAATTGTATTTTTTGTTAACTTGTAACAATAATTTTAAAACAATTGCTTGTTATGGGTGCTGCTTCCCTGATCGTTTTAATATTGGCCGGATTGGCCTTTTCTACCATTGCTATTTTGGTTGCAAGGCTTGTAACCAAGTTTACCACTAATCCGCAAAAAGCACAGCCTTACGAGTGCGGCATACCTACACATGGCAAAACCTGGGTACAATTAAATGTTGGCTATTATTTATTTGCCCTTATCTTTTTAATATTTGATGTTGAGTTGGTTTTTTTATATCCCTGGGCGGTAGTAGCAAAAAAAACTGGCTGGTTTGCATTTATAGAAATCGTCATTTTCTTTTTTATATTATTTACAGGATTTTTATACGCCCACAAAAAAGGAGCACTAAAGTGGAAATAAAATTTAATTATTAATGAGCGATACTTCAGATAAAGAAAATTCTTTCATTGCTCCCCCTTCAGGGAGCGGAGGTGAAATGGTTTTTCCCGGCCAGGTACAGCAAACAGCGGATGGTGGTATCATCACAACTAAAATTGATGATATTATAAATTGGGCACGGTCAAACTCATTATGGCCACTCACTTTTGCTACCAGTTGTTGTGGTATTGAATACATGAGTACCGCTGGTGCCCGGTACGATTTTTCAAGATTTGGTTTCGAAGTGGCGAGGGCTTCTCCAAGGCAAGCCGATGTAATTATTATTGCCGGAACCATTGTAAACAAAATGGCCCCGGTTTTAAAAAGATTATACGACCAGATGGCTGACCCTAAATATGTAATTGCCATGGGTGCCTGCGCCATCAGCGGCGGACCATTTTTTTACAATACTTATTCTGTTGTAAAAGGCGCCGATCATATTATTCCGGTGGATGTATATGTGGCTGGTTGTCCGCCAAGGCCCGAAGCATTGATCCATGCATTGATGAGCCTGCAGGATAAAATTAAAAGAGGCATGACAAGGGAGCAAATAAAATCATCCAATACCTGATAAGAAAAATTAAGTCCAATTATTAATGAACAACGATTCGCTCAAAATAAAAATCTCTGAACTGTACGCCAGCGCCACTTTTGAAGAATGTAGCGAATGGGTAAATGTAAATGTTGATGCCGCTAATTTTAAAGCATTGGTACAACAACTTAGAAATAATGCCGATTTAAATTTTGATTTTCTTTTCTGTCTTACCTGCATCGATTGGAAAACACACTTAACGATGGTCTATCATTTTGAATCCACCAGTTTTCATCACAATATAGTTGTAAGGGTAAAGCTCGATGCAGCCAAACCGGAAATTGAAACGGTTACTGATATCTGGCAAACTGCAAATTTTCACGAAAGGGAAGTGTATGAATTGTTTGGTGTAAATTTTATTAACCATCCCGATTTAAGATTATTGATTTTGCCCGACGGATGGGAAGGAAAAAATCCTTTAAGAAAAGATTTTGAAGATGCGGTGAATATGATAAAACTATAAAAATCGCCCCCTCTGACTCCCCCCGAAAGGGGAAGGATTAGAATGGGCAAATCAGAAGATTATGGTTTACAACAAATGTAAAAATGTTTAGAGAAACTGAAATAATAAGTGACGCTACTTCTATCCCCCCATCGGGGGGTGGGGGGGCTGGCGATCTGATAATTAATGTAGGGCCACAGCATCCTGCAACGCATGGCGTATTGCATTTGGTAATTACATTAAACGGCGAAACCATTAAAAAAGTAGAACCCCATCTTGGTTTTATTCACCGGTCCATAGAAAAAATGTGTGAGAGCCTAAGCTATCGACAATTTATTTATGTTACCAGCCGCATGGACTATTTGTCTTCTCACATAAATAATCATGCCTGTGCTTTATGTGTTGAAAAAGGGTTGCAAATTGAGGCGCCATCAAGAGCACAAACCATCCGTATTTTAATGGATGAGCTCACCAGAATTGCATCTCATGAATTGTGGTGGGGCGCCATGGCTATGGATGTGGGCGCTTTTACGCCTTTCTTTCATGCATTCCGTGAAAGGGAAGTGATTAACGATATAATGGAAGAAACCTGCGGCGCCAGGCTCACTATGAATTATATGGTACCCGGCGGTGTAATGCACGACATTCATCCCAATTTTCAAAAAAGTGTAAAAGATTTTATACAACTGTTTCAATCAAAAGTGCATGAGTACGATGAAATGGTTACAGGCAATATCATTTTTCAAAACAGAATGAAGGGTGTAGGTGTTTTATCAAAAGCCGATGCAATTTCATTTGGATGTAGTGGTCCGGTTGCAAGGGGAAGTGGCGTGCATTGCGATACAAGAAAAATTTATCCCTACGATGGGTACGATAAATTAGAATTTGATGAAGTGATAGAAACAGCCGGCGATTCGTTTGCCCGCTATCTGGTACGTATAGCCGAAATGAAACAATCCATCCGGATTATCGAACAGTTGATAGATAATATTCCCGAAGGAGATTTTCAAACCAAAACAAAAGCCGTGTTGAAATTACCCAAAGGAGAATTTTATCAAAAGGTTGAAACTGCCCGTGGACAATTTGGTGTTTACATTGTGAGTGAAGCTGGCAGCACTCCATATCGTATCAAATTCAGATCGCCGGGATTTTCAAATTTATCGGTGCTCGATCATATTGCAAGGGGCAGTAAATTGGGCGACTTGGTGGCCATGATGGGCACACTGGATTTGGTGATACCGGATATTGACAGGTAACCCCCTCCGCCCCCTGAAGGGGGAACTACGGAAGGGATTAATTATAAAATATAAAACAATAAACGCCCCTTTAGGGGTTGGGGGTATGTGGAGCTTATATAAAATATCAAACTTTATTCAAAATTGGTTGAACCTTCATTTCAATCCAACCTGGTCATTAGTTATTCAAATGATTATTGCCGGTATTGCGGTGATAAGCCTGTTTGCTATGCTAGGACTGGTTTTGGTATTGATGGAGCGTAAGGTTTCGGCATGGATGCAGATTCGGTTAGGACCAAACAGGGTTGGTCCAAAAGGGATGTTGCAATCCCTTGCCGATACTTTAAAATTATTGGTAAAAGAAGGATTAACGCCTGGTGGAGCCGATAAATTTTTATTTAATCTTGCACCCATTCTGGCATTGATTGTTGCCATGCTGTTGATGGCACCCATTGCATTTGCAAAGAATTTTCAATTGTGGGATATGAATATTGGGGTATTATATGTATCGGCCGTTTCTTCCATTATGGTAATTAGTATTTTAATGGCAGGCTGGGCCAGCAACAATAAATATTCATTAATGGGCGCCATGCGTAGCGGAGCACAAATTGTGAGTTATGAATTATCTGCAGGCTTATCAGTTCTTACCATCGTCGTTTTTTCAGGCAGTTTAAATATTACCGACATCATCAATGCACAGGCAGATGGTTGGTGGATTTTTAAAGGATGGCTTCCTGCATGGATATCATTTGTAATTTTTATTATTGCAGTAACTGCCGAAACAAACAGAGCTCCTTTTGATCTGGCAGAAGCTGAATCGGAATTAACGGCGGGTTTTCATACCGAATATTCAGGAATGAAATTCGCTTTGTTTTTTTTAGCAGAATATGTAAATGTGTTTATTGTTTGTGCCATTGGGGCAACACTTTTTTTTGGTGGTTGGATGCCGTTGCATATCGGCCACTGGCAAGGGTTTAACCAGGTAATGGATTATATCCCATCAAGTATCTGGTTTTTTGGAAAAACGTTTTTCCTGATATTTTTAATCATGTGGTTCAGGTGGTCTTTTCCTCGTTTGCGAATTGATCAATTACTAAATCTGGAGTGGAAATATTTATTACCGATCAGTATGTTTAATTTATTGTTGGCAACAGCAATTGCAATTTTGGGATGGCATTTTTAACCCCCCAACCCCCTGAAGGGGGAGCTTTGCGACGATTATGTTTTAGATGATTTGAAAAACAAAAATTATTAAAAGTAGCTGTATAAAAAATGAATGAAAATTTAAAAAATAAAGACGCTGCAACTCCCCCTTCAGGGGGCTGGGGGGTACAGTATTTCAAAGATATTTTCTATGCTATAAAATCGTTGCTGAAAGGAATGCGGCGAACGGGTTATTATTTTACCCATCATAAAGAAATTATTACGGAGCAATATCCAGATAACCGGGCAACACTGAATTTGCCAAAACGGTTTAAAGGAGAAGTGATTATGCCGCATGATGAAAATAATGAACATCGATGCACCGGATGTACTGCCTGCGAACTGGCCTGCCCCAATGGCACCATTAAAGTAATTACCAAATTTGATATCAGCCCCGAAGGCAAAAAAAAGAAAGCGATTGATAAACTGGTGTACCATTTGGAATTGTGTACCATGTGCAATTTGTGTATTGTGGCTTGCCCTTCGGATGCCATTATAATGGATCAAACCTTTGAACACAGTGTGTTTGACCGGAGTGAGCTGACAAAGATTTTAAATAAACCCGATTCGAAAATAATGGATGGAGTGGAGTAAATTATGAGTTAAGAATTAAGAATTAAAAATTACGAATTACGAATTACGAATGCTGAATTATTAAAAATATATGAGCGGATCAACTATCGTATTTTATTTGCTTGCCTTACTTAGTTTAGTGAGTGCCGTGTTGGCGGTAAGTACCCGGCAAATTTTTCGTGCCGCAATATTTTTATTATTTACACTAATGGGTATTGCCGGAATTTATTTCTGGATGCAATATGAATTTATTGCTGCAGTACAAATTGTAGTGTATGTAGGGGGTATTACGGTGCTGATTATTTTCTCCATTTTTTTAACACAACAAGCCGGCGATCTGTTACCAAAACAAAAAATAAGTAAGCAGTTATTTGCAGCTTTGGCAGCATTGAGTGGCTTTTTATTAGTGGTTTTGCAATTGGTAAAAAATGATTTTAATGCTACTGTTGAAACAGCTTCTTCAGCAAATATTGAAGCCATTGGCAGCAGGATGTTATCAACAACCGAAGGCGGCTATGCATTACCGTTTGAAGTGATCAGTATTTTATTATTGGCTGCAATGATTGGGTGTATTGTAATTGCCATACCGTTTAAAAAATCCGATGATGAGGATCAGAAAATATTAATTGCCGAAAATGAAAATTATGAGAAATTATTTTTTTAATGTCATTGTTATAAATTCCTTTACAGTTGGGGGTTTTGGAGGGCTTGCTTATGATTAATCCCGGACTATATCAGTTGCTTTTTTTAGGCACTGCCTTATTTTTTATTGGTGTGTATGGGTTCCTTACCAGGCGCAATTTAATCAGTATGTTAATGAGCATAGAGCTGATATTAAATAGTGTGAACATTAATTTTTTAGCATTTAATAAATACCTGTGGCCAAATAATCTGGATGGAATTTTCTTTGCCATATTCATCATTGCCATTGCAGCAGCAGAAGCAGCAGTGGCCATTGCAATCATTATTAATTTATATCGCAACCATCAATCTATTGATGTGGAGCAGGCAGCAGAAATGAAATATTAACCAATATGCCGAACGCAATTTTTATAGCGCTGATCCCTTTACTGCCACTGGCTGCATTTATAATTTGTGGCTTGTTTGGCAAAAAATATTTTAACCAGTCGGCAGGTATGATCGCTACTGCAAGTTTATTTGCATCTACCTGTCTGGCATTTTTTGAAGCGTATCAATATTTTTTTCATTATGGAAAAGTAAATGGTATTTATCAAAAAGTAATTGTATTTAAATATACCTGGTTGCAGTTTTCCGAAAACATGTCAATCGATATGGGAGCCCTAATCGATCCCATAACCGCTATGATGTTGGTAGTGGTTACATTTATTTCTTTAATGGTGCATATTTACAGCCTGGGTTATTTAAAAGGCGAAAAAAGATTTGCCACTTATTTTGCATTTCTGGGTCTTTTTACATTTTCAATGTTGGGATTAGTACTCTCCTCAAATATTTTTCAGATTTACTTTTTTTGGGAACTGGTAGGTGTTTCATCGTTTCTGTTAATTGGTTTTTATTATGAAAAACCCAGCGCTGTTGCTGCCTGTAAAAAAGCATTTATTGTTACCCGTTTTGCCGATCTGGGTTTTTTAATAGGCATTTTGATTTTATCTTTTTATGCCAACAGTCTCGATTTTATTACCATCATCGATAGGTTGGCAAATCCACTTGCTATTGAAGCGCAAACTGCTGTAGCAGCTTCTTTCATGGGAATGTCTGCTTTAACCTGGGGCGTACTTTTGGTGTTTATGGGTTGTGCCGGAAAGAGCGCTATGTTCCCCTTGCATATCTGGTTACCCGATGCAATGGAAGGCCCTACTCCGGTATCAGCACTCATACATGCGGCAACAATGGTAGTGGCTGGCGTGTTTTTAATTGCCCGGTTATTTCATGTAATGAGTATGTCGCAACCTACCCTCCATTTTATTGCCTATACCGGTGCCATCTCCGCTTTAATTGCTGCTGTTATTGCCTGTACACAAACCGATATAAAAAGAGTGTTGGCATTTTCAACCATGTCGCAAATTGGTTTTATGATGTTTGCATTAGCTGTGTCCGGATCAACTGCCGGCGAACATGAGTTGGGCTACACGGCAGGGTTATTTCATTTGTTTACACACGCCATGTTTAAAGCCTTGTTGTTTTTGGGCGCAGGTGCAGTC
>JANPAP010000330.1:0-13576 GCA_031429975.1 Chitinophagaceae bacterium | reverse complement strand
GAAAAAAGAGCCGCCCTAATTAAGGAAATTAGCCTGCTTCATTTAATGTTTTCAATTTGTTCAACGCTAATTTTTATTTTGCTAACCTTTCATTACTGGAGCCAAAACCTAGTACTGTATTTATTAGCCAGCTTTAATATTTTTATCAGTGCCCTTTCTTTTGATTGGTATATACAGGGAATGGAGGCTTTTAAATTTGCCGCCATCAGATCATTGCTTTTAAGAATAGCCATGCTGTTTGCCTTTTTTATTTTTATTAAAACAGCCGCTGATTACAGTATTTATTTTGGAGTTTTTTCTGCCGCAACTTTTATCATTGCTGTAGTAAACAGTTATAAATTATTTTCAGAAAACCGGCTGGGAAATCAGCGTGTTTATTTTAAAAAACATTTAAAGCCACTCTGGCATTTTTTTCTTACCTCGTCGGCAATCAGCATTTACATTTATTTTGATACCATACTATTGCAACTTATTACACACAATGCAGCATCGGTTGGGTATTATACCGCTGTTTTAAAAATGGTGAAAATATGTTTGTTGATGATGCTTACAATTGGCACTGTTTTGATGCCCCGGCTTTCCTATTTAGTTAGCACCGGTAATAAAGAAGCAATAAAAAACTATCTCGACAAATCGATGCAATTAATACTCTTAACCGGTATCCCTGTTGGGTTTGGCTTTATTTTTCTTGCACCAGAAATTATCCTAACAATTGCCGGAGAAAAATTTTTACCCGCCGTACCTGTAATGCGAATCCTGGCATTTTTACCACTTACCATTGGGTTAAGTAATGTTTTCTGTTTTCAAACATTGATACCATTTAACCAGGAAAAGAAATTTTTAACCGCAGTAATAATTGGATGTGTTGCAAGTGTAGGTTTGAATTTGTTGCTGATTCCCATTTTGAAAGAAAGCGGAGCAGCCTGGGCCAATATTACAACCGAAATCATTATTACAATCATTACCGGATTTCAGGCTTTTAAAATTATACGATTCAATCCCTGCCTGCCGGTAGTCATCCAAACGGTTGTTGCGACTGTATTATTTATTCCGGTAATTTTTATTTGTAAATTTTTATTTACAAATGCAGTTATCATTTTACTGGTTGCAATTCCTTTGTGCGGTATAATTTATTTTATGGTACAATTCCTTATTTTTAAAAACCAGGTTGCCCGTGAAATGAAGGAATTTGTTTGGAGCCTGTTAAAATTATAAAGCAACAAATTTGCAAAAACCAACCACATATTATCTTGCCGAAAACCACGACAGCACCACATTTAATGCAGCTGTTTTACGTAAAGACAATGAAGTAATAATGGATGAAGAAGGCCTTATTGCCTTAAAATTCAAATATTATGAAGATGGCTCAACTGCAATAAAACTGCTGCGGATTATCAATGCTTTTAAAATTGGCTTTTCAATAAAAAAAAACAGTTTGGTAATTTTCCATTTCCCTTTTTTGGCAAATGCTCATCAGCTTGTTTTAAAAATATTAAAATGGAGAGCTATTAAAACGGTTGCTTTAATTATTGACATTGATGGCCTCCGTGACAGGGATACTATACTGCTGAAAAATGAAATAAAAAATTTAAGTCAATTCAATTTTATCATTGCACACAATAAAGCGATGCAATTTAAATTGCTTGAATTTATTCCATCTGCAAAAATATTCACAATCGGCTTGTTTGATTATCCGGTAAAAGCAACCATCAATCAACATCCATTTTCAACTACGGTATGTTTTGCTGGGAATATTTCCAAAGCATCATTTGTTTATCAAATTCATAAAATTAAAGGCTTACAATTTAATATTTATGGCAGTGGGTATGATGAAAACCTAAACATCAATAACAGTTTTAATTATCAGGGAATAATTCATCCCGAAAATTTACCTCATACAATACAAGGCAGTTTCGGGTTGGTTTGGGATGGAAATTCTATTGAAAATTGTGATGACTATTTAAGCTATAACAATCCTCATAAACTATCGCTTTATCTTGCAGCAGGATTGCCGGTAATTGTTTGGAAACACAGTGCCGTAGCAGACTTCATTAAAACCAATCATTTGGGATTTACGGTAAATTCACTAAATGAAATTAATGCAAAAATAAATTCCATTACGCTGGATGAATATGCTGTCATGAAGCAACAGGTGGCAATAACCGGCAATCAAATTTCAAAGGGTTTTTACCTGCGGAAAGTTCTTACACAACTTTTCGAAACTCAATAATATTTTTACCTCAGTCTTTACTTATAACAGCATCGTAAACTTCCCAAATTTGTTTTCCAACAGTTTGGTAACTGTACAGCTGCTGAGCATTTGCAGCAATTGCAAGCCTGTTATACGATTCATAATTTTTAATTAATAGCAACATAGCTTCTGCTAATTGAATTGTATTTTCATTCTCAACTAAAATCCCATTGCTGTCATCAATAACTTCTGCAATGCCGCCTACCCGGCTGCTGATAACCGGCAGGCCACAACATAGTGCTTCAAGCATAACACAGGGCAGGTTTTCGAAACGGCTAAACAATAACAAAGCCGATGCATGTTGCATCCTGTTGGCAACTTCTGGATATGAAATGGCATCCTCAAAAAAAACAAATTCATTCAATAAGCCCAACTCAGTTGCCACTAACTGTAAGGCTTCGTCTTTTCGTCCTATCAACTGCAATTCAAAAATGCATCCTTTATCTTTTAATAATTTGCAAGCCTGCAAAATACCTTCGGGATTTTTTTGAAAATGCAAATAGGAAAGATGAATAAAACGAAATTTTGAAAAGGGTTTTGGTAGATAATAAAACAAACTTGCATCAACCACATTGGGAATTACTTTAAAGGCAACCGGTAACAAATATTGATTTACCGTTTTACCCAAATCGGTACTAACCGGCAAAAACATGCTGGCATTTTTTATTATTGATTTTGATAACCAACTAAAATACAATCCCTGCTCCTTCAAGCCTGGCTTGCTTTGTGGATGATAGCCTGTCCAATGTTCGGTAAGCACAAATGGAATATTATATTTTCTTTTAAGTTTTTTTGCAAACAAACCCGCCTTCATGGCCACCTGAACATGAACGATATCTGGCAATAAATTTTTATCGAATAATTTGTTGAATAATTGCTGCTGTAACGAAATGTATTTTTTAAAACTCAGCATTTTTTCTACCAGCCCACTCCATTTTCCGGCGCCGTAATAAATTATATAAGTGCTGATATTATTTTCTTTCTGTTCAATTATCTCTACCCCATTTTCGGGCATGGCAGAATCTTTAATTACAGCAATTATGGTTAGAGAATCTATAAAGGGTGCAACCGCTTTTGCATGGCGCTCAATAAAGTCGCCCGTTGTGGGACTCGTTCTGTTGGGATACCAACTGGCTAACCATACTACATTCATAAATTCAAATTTATTGAAACGGATTGAGTGTTGCTGTAAAAAATTACAATCCTGATTATTTATTTTTTAACCTGTCAAAGCAAATTGTACATTTGGTTTATCAAGTTATTATTAGCCGCTAACGGCAACCTGTAGCCTGAAAAAAAATCAAAATTAAAGATCGTAGAAATACCGGGTGCGGTTAACTTTTATATCCCTTAATAAAGCCGACTTTGGACTGATGGTGATATTAAAAAACCGGTTTCTACCAACTGGCGAAACATTGATAGACATTTGCCAGCAGTGCATTTCACGGGCAATTGATAAGGAAACAACGCCAATTTCTTTTGTTGTAAAATTATAAATACCGGTTAATCCAAGTTGCCATTTTTCGGTAAGCCGGATGGTGCCACCTAAATTTACATCCGAATTAAACTGGGTGTTATACTGATGTTGGGTACGATCAAATACTTGAAAAAATCGAAGTGAATAGCCAAAGTTTAAAGTCCATGGAATACTAAAATCGGTGTACTCTGCAGGGTTATTGCTAATGTAGGCAGCTTCGGCCTGTTCATCATTTAAAGGCTGCCCGGAATAGGGATTTACCCCATTACGTAAGGATTGTTTTTTTTGATCGGCCTTGGCTTTATCGCCTCCCTGAAAATTACTGGAGATTGAAATATTGCCACTGGTCATTCGTCCTAATGTGAAAATTTTATCCTTCCAAACCAATCGATTAATTCTTCTGCCGGTGGTATCATTTTGATAAGGTTCCAAGAGGACGTTTGCCGAAATACTTATCTTATTAAATAGATTACTTCTGGCCGATAAATTCAGGTAAGACAATTGAAAAGAATCAACTAAAAAATTATAGCCTCCATTAATACTCAACCCATCTATTAACGAAACTTTTTTGGTAGCGCCTTCGGTAGTATCCTTGCTATCCCTAACTTTCATCTGGATATTATTATCAATTCCAAAACTAAGTCCGCCAAATTTTCCTTCGGGATAAACAGGCGTAAGGTTATTTCTATAAACCGAAAAGCGGCTGTAATTTCCCAGGCTGTCAATCTGGGTATTGTAATAAAAACGGCCGTTCATATCAGGCGTATAACTGGCACTTAATTGCGGCCTTATTTCGTGCCGGATGGCTTGTACTTTTGATCCTTTTTTAAAACCGATCATACCAAAAATACGGGTTGACATACCCATACTAAACGACATATCCCTAGCTGTATAAAATCCTTTGCGGATATTCGTATCCAGTTTTTTTGAGGTAGAATCCCAACTGTAAATTGTTTTTTGCTGATACCATCTTTCCGAATAAGTAATACCGGGAGAAACCTGCAAAGGGCCCAATGGCGGTAGTGATAAACTGATGGGTACATTATGCGTTGCAGCCCATTGCATATTGCTTTTTAATTGTGTAATGGCCGATCTTTTATCAACCGATGTATCATCCGACAATGTGGTTTGATTTTTTGCATTGGTGTTTAAAGCAACGCCGATATTTTCGTACCATTTTAAATTGCCTGCCGATTCTTTTCTTCTGAATGGATACAAAGTGTTCATGTTAAAACTCAAATCAGGCAATGTAATACTCATTGTTTTTAGATTGGTATTTTGCTGATGATTGGCAAGTACCGTAACATTAAACGGCAAATCCTTCCATACTTTAGAATAATTAATGGTAGAAGTAAGGATATTATTAAAATTCCGCAAAGGGCTGTTGGGAATATACTGATTAAACTTGGTGCTACCAGCATCTACATTAGCGCTAAAAGTTACGCCGGGTCTTGCTTTGCTGTCAGAATTATGGCTCCATCTTATTTTAAAAGTATTTATTACTGCATAATCCGGATCGCCTTTAAAATTGAATTTGGTTTTTTGAAAATCAACCATAAAATTACCTTGGTAATGATATCGTGTATAATATCTCGGGCTAACCTGCATCGTCCAACCTCCATACGAATACAACGTTCCTTTTGCCACTACATCCCAATTATCGTTTAACACTTTGTAATAGCCAAGGCCCTCCAATGCCAATCCAAACTGGGCATTGGATGTAAATGCCGGAGCAATTAAACCAGAGTGCCTGCCTTGATACATTGGGTAAATTCCAAAGGGTAGCACAATGGGAATTGGCACTCCTTCAAACTCTGGATGCACAGGCCCGGTTACCGCAAACTTGTTGTTTACAAATTTTATTTTTTTACTTACAAAAGCAAAATGGGGTGTATCTAAATTACAAGTTGTTAGCCGGGCTTTGTATGCATAAAAAACATTGGCATCAATCTTTTTTATTTTTTCGCCATACACATACATTTCGCCCTGTTGGGTATAAGTGCCTTTTGTAAGGCCCTTACCAGACTTCATATTAAAGGCGATACTATCGCTAACCGTTAATAAATCGCCTTGCTTAAATGTTGGAGAAGCAATCACTTTTCCGGTGCTGTCTTTTTTATAAACAGCGGTAACAACATTATTTTTTTGATCGAAACTAATGCCCGGTGCACTGAGTTCGTTATCGAGATATTTTGTGTTGGATTCTTTTCCGTAAAGGGTTATTTTTTTTGCAGGTACATCCATCACCATCGAATCATCGGCATGATAATACACCGGAGCATCTAAAGAATCTTTTGAAATTTTAAAATCGAACGTATCAATTTTTTGCTTTTGAAAACTGGTATTGCTGTCAGTTAATTTGTTTCTTAAAACGCTACCAGGCTTTAAAGTATCTCCCGGATTTTGTTGATTTTTTAATAATTGTCGGGTTGCATTCCTTGCAGGTATAGAATCTTTCGTTAAATTTCTGTAAAAGCATTTATAGAAATGCAGGTCGGCAGCGGATCCTGTATAAACCACTATGAACAGTGCCATAGCAATGGATGCTGATAAATATTTTGCCTTACATTTGTACACGTTACTCATTACAGTTGCAGCAAAAATAAAGATATTAGTTACATGTTGCAGTTATGAGTAACTGTTAAAATTTCAAACCCCCTGTTAAATCAATTTTTGAAATGATCAAAATAAAATTTGTCATACCTTTTTTAATCAGCATTTTCCTGTTTTCTGTTTTATCAATTGCTCAAATTCCCAAATCGGTTAAAACAATTATTGTTGATGCCGGACATGGCGGAAAAGATTATGGGGCTCATGGCGGATACGAAGGTGGTTTAAATTCTTATGAAAAAAATGTTACACTGGCCATCAGTTTAAAATTAGTGGCCGAATTAAAAAAGCAATTACCCGATGTAAAAGTTATTCCAACCCGTACAACCGATATTTATCAATCGCCCCCTGAAAAAGCGGATATAGCCAACAACAACAAAGGCGATTTATTTATTTGTATCCACGCCGATGCGGTTGATTTAAAAACGGGCAAAAGACAATTAGGAACCCGGCAGGAAACCAGGTACAAAGTAAAAACAACTGGTAAAGGCAAAAAGAAGAAAAAAACTTCTACACCCTACACCGTAACAGTTCCCTATTTTGAATATTATAAAATTGGCAGTCAACGTTCGGGTACCAGCATCTGGTTATTTGCGGCTCATAAAACCGGTGATAAATATAAAGCACTTATCAAAAATGAAGAAGAAATAAATATCGAAACCAGTGATGACAGTACTTATAACAGTATTGACTTTAGTGCTCCAGAATACCGAATGATGGCCAAAGTGCATGCAGACAGGTACCAACAAAAAAGTATTAAACTGGCTTCATTGGTGGATGAAGAAGTTGATAAAACAGACCGCAAGGCCTTGGGTATAAACCAACGTCAAAAAGGAATTTGGGTTTTACAAGCTACCAATATGCCTGCTGTTTTAATTGAAACCGGGTTTATTACAAATTATGATGATGAACGTTATTTAAACAGCGAAAAGGGTCAGCAGGAGTTGGCAGAATCCATCACTTTAGCGGTAAAGCGTTATAAAGATCAAATAGAAAACAGCAAGCCGGGAACCATTACCGAAAACACAAAATAATTTCTTAAACTAATTTTTTATTAATTATTAGCTGCTGATAAACATCTTAGTTGCTTTCTGAAAAAATTAATACCTTAATTTTGACCATTATCAATTTGAATAATAATGACGATTTCGAATGAAACAAAAGTTGGCTCTTTAACTGCTATTGCAATTGTGTTGCTGGTTTTAGGCGTTAATTTTTTAAAAGGCAAAAACTTATCTGCTAATTCAACCTACTATATTTCCCGATTTGATGATATACAAGGATTAACAAAAGGTAATCCTGTTGTTATTGCAGGTAAAGAAGTTGGCAATGTTTATAAAACAGATGGTGGTAAAGATATGCGCCACATAGCGGTAACAATAAACATGAAAGAGGATGTAAATATTCCTGAAGATTCTTATGCTATTATTACAAAATCATTGTTAGGCAGTGTGCAACTGGAAATTAAATTAGGCAACAATACTGTTTATAAAAAAAGCGGAGATAGTATCAAGGCCAACGTTACCGGCGATTTATTGGATGATGCTATGAAAAAAATTGATCCGGTTTTATACCAGGTTACCAATGCTGTAAAAACTTTGGAAAGATTAATTAAAACAGTAAACAGTGTGTTGGATGCAAATGCAAAAAACAATATTCAGGGTTTGTTGGAAAATTTAAATAAAACAACTGCATCACTGGCGGTTTCGTCGCAATCGTTGGAAGGATTACTGAATAACCAAACCGGTGCACTTGCAAAAACAATGGACAATGTAAGTTCCTTTACAAATAATTTAAAAAACAATAACGATAAGCTTACCCAAACCTTGAGTAATATGCAAACGGCTACCGATAAATTTGCAAAACTCGATTTGGAAAAAACCTTAACCACTTTAAATAATACCATTGGCGAATTAAAAACAACACTTACAAAAGTAAACAGCGATAATGGCACAATGGGATTGTTGTTGAACGATACAAAATTGTACAATAACTTAAACGCTACTTCCAATAAATTAAACTTATTGTTAGATGATGTGAGGGTTCATCCAAAAAGATATATCAACATTTCGGTGTTTGGCAAAAAAGATAAAAACAGCCCCTTAATGATTCCATTGCCCGATACGGTTAATGCGCCATACCTGAAACAATAAACTTTTTAAATTGAAATCAATCATCATTAAAAAGTTTTTATTTTTCATACTGATTTTTATTGCAACCAATCAAATTGCAATTGCACAAATAAATTTAGCACCCACTCCCACTGCTGATACTGTTCGGTTAATCCAAATTTTACAAGGGCAAAGTCTTCGGGAAAAAATGGTTGACAGTATCCCTTTTCAAACCATTGCCATTAATGTTATTTTAAAAGAATCGCAAACATTGTTTAATTGCGATAGTGCCGCCATTAATAAACTCAGCAATGTTATGGAAGCTTTCGGCAATATCCATATCAATCAAAAAGACAGCATTCATACCTACTCCCAGTATTTAAAATATATTGGTGCCGACAGGATTGCCTATTTAAAAAAAGATGTAAAACTTACCGATAATAAAGGCACCCTGTTTACACAAGAGTTGGAATATGATTTAAAAACCAATATCGGCAAATATAAAAATGGCGGAAAAGTAATCAATGGAAAAACGCTGCTTACCAGCGATGAAGGCGTTTATTATGCAGATACCAAAGATGTTTATTTTAAAAAAAATGTAAGGCTCATTGATCCGAAATACGACATTACCAGCGACAGTTTATTGTACAATACGCAAACGCAAGTGGTAACTTTTATTACTAATACGCATATTAAAACCAAAGAAGGCGGCGATATTTATACAAATAATGGCAACTACGATTTGAAAAATGGCAAGGCTTATTTTGGCAACCGTACAGTGTTTAAAGACAGTACCAGAACCTATGTTGCCGATAATGTTGCTTACGACGAAAAGAGCGGTATTGCACAATTAGAAGGCAATGCTGTTATCCGTGACAGTTTAAATGGTTATTCAATAACCGGCAATCAAATTTATTTAAATAAAATAACCAATTCATTTTTAGCTACCCGAAAACCGGTATTAATTTTTAAAGGCGAAGGAAACGACAGTACATTTATTGCTGCCGATACTTTGTTTTCAGGCATTTTAAAAAAAGACAGTACCGGCAAAACTGTTCCTGCAATAAAGGATACTTTAAAAAAAACATTGATTGTTGATGAGAATGATTTTGCACAACCAGCCACTGAAATTCTAAAAGATTCTTCAAAAAATATTTTAACAAAAGACAGTATCGTAATCAAAACAAAAGTTGATAGCATTTCAATAAATAAAAACAATATTGTAATCCTTGATACTTCGTTGGCAATTGTAAAAACAAAAAATAACTTAAAAAATAATAAGGCAGTAAAGCAAGAAGCTATAAAAAAAGATACCAGTATAAATATTTCGGGTGATACTACCATCCGTTATTTTCAGGCTTTTCATAACGTTAGAATATTTAACGATTCACTTCAGGCCGTATGCGATAGCCTTTTTTATTCATCCGAAGATTCTGTTTTTAGATTGTATAAAGATCCACTTGTGTTTAGCAGTAAATCACAAATTTCCGGCGATACCATTCATCTTTATACAAAAAATAAAAAGACAGAAAGAGTATATGTTTTTTTTAATGGCATGATCATAAATGAAATTAATAAAAAGATGTACAACCAAATTGGCGGACGAACCCTGAATGGTTATTTTAAAGATGGCGGGTTGGATTATATGAGAATAAAAGGATCGCCGGCAGAAAGTATTTTTTACCCTCAAGATGATGACAGTGCATTTACCGGAATGAACCGTTGTAAAGGAGATGTGATTGATGTTTATTTTGTTGATAAGGCTGTAAACAAAGTAAAATTTATAAATGATGTGGATGGCATTTTGTATCCCATTAAACAAATTCCGGAAGACAAAAAATTATTACACAAATTTAACTGGCTCGATAGCCGCCGTCCAAAAAATAAATTAGAACTGTTTGAGTAAATCCATTGAATAGTATTTAATATTATTTTAACTGCTGCAATAAAATATCTAAAATTTCAAATCTTAATTTTAAAAAATATTTTATACCCATTAAAAATTGTATCATGAAAAAAACAGCATGCTTCATAAGTTTTATTTTATTAATCGCATTTACTGTAAATGCCCAAGTTTACAAAACTGCAGTGGGCTTACGTTTAGGCCCCAATACGGCAGCCGTATCGGCAGGTATTACCGGTAAATATTTTTTAAATGAAAAGGCTGCAGTAGAAGCCATACTGGGAGTAAATAATGGGTTGAGTATTTGTGGGCTTTATGAAATACATTTTCCAATTGATGCAGTAAAAAATTTGCAATGGTTTGCCGGTGCTGGTGCCTACGTTTCATTTAGAAGTGGCAGCAGTAATTTAGGAGCTGCAGGCATCATTGGTCTGGATTATAAATTTGAAGAAATCCCTTTAAACATTTCTTTAGACTGGAAGCCAGAATTAAATATCATCAGTAAAATTGGGTTTGAATCTTCTGGCCTGGGCTTCTCTGCCCGATATACATTTTAATAAATTTTTTTAAGATTAATAATTACCAACCCTTTATCTTTTTGGGTTGGCATTTTTGTTTCTGTATTTTTAGTACATGAAAATTTTTACTGCTGCACAAATAAGAGAATGGGATGCGTTTACAATTTTAAATGAACCGGTAAGTGCAACCGTTTTAATGGAAAGGGCTGCAAAAACCTGCCACGACTGGATTATAAAACAATTTCCTGTGGGATACAGCTTTACTATTTTTTGTGGCAATGGTAATAATGGTGGCGATGGATTGGCACTGGCAAGAATGTTGCATCAGTCAAAAATAAATGTAACGGTATACCTGTTATCTACAGAAAAAAGATCTGAAAAGTTATTAATAAATTTCGAAAGGCTGCAGCAATCAGGAATTAAAATACACGAAATTACTACCATCGAATCAATCCCTTCAATTCCTGCTTCCCATATTATTATTGATGCATTATATGGTACAGGATTAAATAAACCCATTCAAGGAATTGCTGAAAAAATTGTTGCTACTATTAATCAATCAACAGCAACAATTATTAGTATCGATTTACCAAGCGGCCTGTATTCCGATCAAACATCCAAAGGAAACAGTATTGTAAAAGCAAGCTTCACTTTAAGTTTTCAAATTGAAAAACTGTGTTTTATGTTTGCTGAAAATGAAATGTATTTAGGCAAAATATTTATGTTGGATATTGGTTTAAGTGAAGCTTATTACAATCAAACCAGCAGCCTTTTTTCTACAACAGATATAGCATTGATTCAGCAAATTTACCAACCACGAAAACAATTTACCCATAAATACAATTTTGGTCACGTGCTGTTAATTGCCGGCAGTAATAATATGGCAGGTGCGGCAATACTGACTGCTAAAGCCTGTTATAGATCTGGAGCCGGGCTGGTAACTGTATACAATGATGCAATAACAAATAGTAATATTCAAATTGCGGTACCCGAAACCATAACCAGTAATGAAAAAGATATAACCAAGCTTATCTATAAAAAATCAGCAATTGCAATTGGCCCAGGCTTAGCATTAAATGATGAAAATGAATTACTGTTAAAAAATATTTTAATTACCAGTAAGGTTCCTGTAGTAATCGATGCCAGTGCCCTGAAGTTGTTACAAAAAAACTTGCGATTATTGCCTGCCGATCAACCAGCAATATTAACACCCCATACCGGCGAATTTGAAAAACTTTTTGGTGAAACAATGAATGATTTTGAAAGAGCTGCACTGGCCATACAAAAAGCGGCTCAGCATACATGTTATATTGTTTTAAAAGGCCGTAACAGCATGCTGGTCTGCCCCAGCGGAGAAGCGTATTTTAATACAACGGGTAATAGTGGTATGGCAACAGCCGGCAGCGGCGATGTATTAACGGGTATTATTTGCGGCTTATTGGCGCAAGGTTATGTTCAAAAAGAAGCTTGCCTGATGGGGGTTTACCTGCATGGTTTAGCTGGCGATATTGCAGCAGAAAAATTTGGAATGGAGTCGATGATTGCCAGCGATATAACTGAAAATTTAGGAGCAGCTTATAAAAGTATCAGTAAATAACCAACTAGTTTGTTGTATTAAGAAACCCCGATAATCGGGGTTTCTTAATTTAATTTTTTGATTTCTTTTCTACCTTTTTTTGTTGATCGGGTGTTGATTTTTTTATCGCTGTTTTTGTACCAGTAGTTTTAACTTCTGAGATTGCGGTTGTATTTGGCGCTGGTTTTGTTGAAAGAATTACATCTTCATTTTCAACCGCATTAGCAGCTACAGGCATTTCCGCTTTATCAGATTGCAATTTAATGGCTCTTTCATCCATACTACCTTTTTCCATTTTTGCATTTTTAACTTCGGCAATTTTTTCTTCATTTTTTTGAGCTATCGAAACGATTGAAAATCCCAAAACACAAGTAACAGCAAAAATTATTTTTTTCATTTTAAATTAAATTGATTGAATATTAAAGAATGTTTTTTATCAACCTTAAAAATAATTAAGAATTACATAACTAAATGCAATCACAAAAATTTTTTTGTTAAAAAAAAGGCTGCCTCTATATTTTGAGACAGCCTCTTTTTAATGAAATAATTATTAGCCTTTTTTATTTGCATTATACCGCTTATCCGGAGTGCCATCTTTTTTTACAGGCCCAGCTGGTGCTGCAGCGTTAGCCTTATTTTCTTTAAATCTTTTATCGGGGGTACCGTCTGCTTTTTTAGGGCCAACAGCTGGAGTAGCTGCAACTGCAGCTTTTTCCATTTTAGCTTCCTTAGCTACCGGAGTTTTTTCCATCTTAGCTTCTTTAGCAGGAGCTGCTTTCTTTTCAACTTTTTGAGCAGTTGCCATGCCTGCAAAACCCAACATCAGGCATGCAGCAATAATGATTTTTTTCATAATTATAAGTTTAAAATTTTTATCCAAATTAGATTGATTTTAAATTATCAGTTGTTAGCTGCTTGTTAATTAGCTAATAATTTTATCGTATTGTTTTATTAAAAGTATGTTACATTTTTTATTTAAATCTTCCATTTCAATCCTTAGTTCTTTGTATTTTTAATTCCTTATGACAATTGAAAAACTAAATGAACTTTTCGGCAATACAGATACCATCCAATTTTATAATGGGAAGGGAAATTTAAAAAGCTTAACTGTAAAAAATAAAAATGCTCAG
>JANPAP010000329.1:0-2701 GCA_031429975.1 Chitinophagaceae bacterium | reverse complement strand
CGAAGTAAGCGGCACCGTTTCAGCAAGGGATTTAGTTTTGATATTGTTGGGCATCTTTTCAATACTTTTTACGAACAGCATTTGCCTTTTCAATTAACCACCGCACAAAAAAGGGTGTTAAAAGAAATACGAAAAGATTTGGGCAGCGGTAAGCAAATGAACCGGCTCTTACAGGGAGATGTGGGTAGTGGCAAAACCATTGTGGCATTGCTGGCTATGTTGCTGGCAGCAGATAATAAAAGAGTTGCAGATGACGTGGCGTTTCAAAGTGTGTTAATGGCCCCAACCGAAATATTGGCGCAGCAACATTTTAATAGTATCACGGCATTATTGGTTGGGCTACCGGTTACCGTTAGGTTACTTACCGGATCAACAAAAACAAAAGAAAGGAAACAAATTTTATCGGGTTGCGAAGATGGGTCGGTAAATATTTTATTGGGTACGCATGCTGTCATCGAAGAAAAAGTACAGTTTAAAAATTTGGGTTTTGCTGTGGTAGATGAGCAACATAAATTTGGAGTTGCCCAAAGGGCGCAGTTGTGGAAAAAAAATACATTGCCTCCACATATATTGGTGATGACTGCAACGCCGATTCCCAGAACCCTTGCCCTTACTGCATATGGCGATATGGATTACAGTGTAATTGATGAACTGCCTCCGGGCCGGATACCAATTCTTACTTCTCACCGTTTCGAAAACAAGCGGGCACAGGTAATGGATTTTATAAAAGCCGAAATTTTAAAAGGCAGGCAGGCTTATATTGTATATCCCTTAATTGAAGAGTCATCCAAAATGGATTATGAAAATTTGAAGAAAGGTTTTGAAGAAGTAAAATCATTTTTTCCGGAACCAAAATTCTGGATCAGCATGGTTCATGGCAAACAACCTTCGGAGCAAAAAAAAACCAATATGGATCGATTTGTAAAAGGCGATACACAAATTATGGTAAGTACAACAGTTATTGAAGTGGGCGTGAATGTGCCGAACGCATCAATAATGGTGATTGAAAGCGCCGAAAAATTTGGTTTATCGCAATTGCACCAGCTAAGAGGAAGGGTAGGCAGGGGAAGCAAAAAAAGTTTTTGCATTTTATTAACAGGCAATAAAATTTCGTTGGATGCCAAGGAGCGTTTGAGCATTATGTGTGCTACCAACGACGGTTTTAAGATTGCAGAAAAGGACCTCGAAATAAGGGGCCCCGGCGATATTGAAGGCACCAAGCAAAGTGGCGAAATGAACTTTAAGCTGGCAAATATTGTTCAGGATAAAGTAATGCTGGAAGTTTCAAAAAATTTGGTGAACGAATTGATAGAGTTGGATCCAGATTTGCAACTGCCCGAAAATATGCCGGTAAAAGATCATCTTCAAACACAAAAAGCTAAAACGGTTTGGAGTAAAATTTCGTAATTAAGTTGTAAGAGGCTGTTAATAAATTTCAGCCGCTGAGGGTGCATTTAAAATTGTCGCAAGGGTTGCCAACCTTGGGTAGGTTCCTTTAAACCAAATACGCTTTATAAAAGGTTGGCAACCCTTTATAGAATTGCGACAATTTTAAATACACCCGCCGCTGATGCCTTACAAATTTTGTAATGATAAATCCTTAAATTGTATAAAATATCTTTTTTGAATACTTGCCGTAAAATATTAAAACAAATCTTTTTTACCCTTCCATTTTTATTATTGGTTGTAACTAGTAATGCGCAATTGCAATTTGTTGAAAACAAAGGGCAATGGGATGATGCTGTAGATTTTAAAAGCGATATCAGCAATGGTGCATTCTTTCTGCAAAAAACCGGCTTTACAGTTTTAATGCAAAACAGCAACGACCTGCAGGCGTTTTCCGACCAGATGCATGGCCATACCCAGCCTGATGAAAAAGGCGTTTTTCAATTAAATACCAGTCCCATAAAAATTCGTTCGCATGCTTATAAAGTAAATTTTTTAAAAGCATCCGGCAACATGAAAATTGTCCCAGATAAGGCTTTGCCCACTTATAATAATTATTTTATTGGTAATGATAAAACTAAATGGCAGGGCAATTGCAAAATATTTCAGGCGGTTACCTACAAGGATATCTATCCCAATATTGATGTACGGTATTATACCGACAGGGGAACTTTAAAGTATGATATCATTGTTTATCCCGGAGGGAATATTAATGATATTGCCCTGCAATATGATGGTGCCCAAAAACTCAGTATTAAAAATAAAGAGTTGATAATTGGTACTTCTGTTGGTGATGTAAAAGAATTGTATCCATATTCTTATCAGGTAAATCAAAAAGGAAGGGAAACGGTTGAATGTAAATATGTAATCGAAAAAAACATTGTTCGTTTTAAAGTAAAGGATTACAATCCAAAAGAAACTATTGTGATTGATCCCACTTTAATATTTTGTTCATTTACCGGAAGCTCCAAAGACAACTGGGGCTATACAGCCACACCAGGCCCCGATGGAAGTTTTTTTGCCGGCGGTATTTCTTTTGGTACCGGTTTTCCAACATCGCCGGGTGCTTACAACCAATTTTTTAATAATGGGGTTGATGAAGATGGTAATGGTCCTTATGATATTGCTATCATAAAATTATCGGCCGATGGTACCAAACGTTTGTATGCTACTTATTTGGGAGGAAGGGGAAATGAACAACCACATAGTATGATTTGCGATGCTCAGGGAAACCTGGTGGTGGCTGGCCGTACCA
>JANPAP010000328.1:0-4482 GCA_031429975.1 Chitinophagaceae bacterium | reverse complement strand
GGAAATCAGCTTCCTGGTTTCAGCCGGATCAATAATAGCATCCACCCATAACCGGGCTGCAGCATAAATAGTGCTGGTCTGGCTTTCGTAGCGGTCGGTTATCTTTTTTAAAAGTGCATCTTCATCTTCCTGTGTTATTTCTTTTCCTTTCGATTTTAAAGATGCTACTTGAATTTGTAGTAATGTTTTGGCAGCCTGCTCGCCACCCATTACTGCAATTTTTGCTGTTGGCCATGCATAAATAAAACGAGGGTCGTAAGCTTTACCACACATGGCATAATTGCCGGCGCCATAACTATTGCCAATAATGAAAGTGATTTTTGGTACCACCGAATTGGCAACGGCATTTACCAGTTTGGCGCCATCTTTAATAATACCCGAATGTTCGCTGCGGCTGCCTACCATAAAACCGGTAACATCTTGCAAAAATACCAAGGGAATTTTTTTCTGATTGCAGTTCATAATAAATCGGGCAGCTTTATCGGCACTGTCATTATATATAACACCCCCTAATTGCATTTCGCCTTTTTTATTTTTTACAATCAGGCGTTGGTTGGCAACAATTCCTACCGCCCAACCATCCACCCTGCCATAGCCGCAAACAATGGTTTGGCCATAGTCTTCTTTAAACTGATCAAAACTATCTGCATCGGTTATGCATTCAATTATGTCTACCATATTGTAAGGCTTTTTATTGCCTTCACTCATAATGCCATAAATTCCTTTTGCATCTTTTTTTGGGGCGATGGCATCGATCCGGTCAAATCCTGCATCATCAGCTTTACCTAATTTACTAACCAGTTTTTTTATATAATCCAAACATTCATTTTCGGTATCAAATTTATAATCGGCAATGCCGCTGATGGCAGTATGGGTATTGGCACCGCCCAGGGTTTCAATATCTACGTCTTCGCCAATGGCCGCTTTTACTAAATACGATCCGGCTAAAAAAATAGAGCCATTGCCTTCTACCATTAAGGTTTCGTCGCTCATGATGGGCAGGTAAGCCCCGCCGGCAACGCATGCACCCATTACGGCTGCAATTTGTGTAATGCCCATGGCACTCATTTTTGCGTTGTTACGAAAGATCCTACCAAAATGTTCTTTGTCGGGAAAAATTTCATCCTGCATGGGTAAGAAAACGCCGGCACTGTCTACCAAATAAATAATGGGCAGGTAGTTCTCCATCGCAATTTCCTGCATGCGTAAATTCTTTTTGCCAGAGATGGGAAACCATGCACCGGCCTTTACAGTTTGATCGTTAGCCACAACAATTACCTGCCTGCCGCTGATATATCCAATGCCGCTTACACAACCACCGGCGGGGCAACCGCCTTGTTCGGCGTACATATCATAACCGGCAAATGCGCCAATTTCAACAAAAGGTTTTCCTTCATCGCATAAATATTGAACCCGTTCCCTTGCGGTAAGTTTGTTTCTTTCCCGTTGTTTTTCGATTGATTTTTTTCCGCCGCCTTCGTAAATTTTTTCCAGCTTTTGACGAACCTGACTCCAGGCCAGTTTCATTGAGTCTTCGTTTTTATTAAAATCTAAATTCATTATTGGCAATTGATCGTTTTATTATAAAACAAAAATAGGAGTAATGAAATTAAAAAAATTGGTATTGTTCAGCCTCATCCCCAAATAATAACGCTTTAATTTGAAACAGGCTTACTCAAAAAAAAGTACCTGCCCAGTTTCTACATTATACATGCCCCCAACAATCTTAATTGTACCCGCTTTTTCCATCAATTCAATAATAGCACTTTCATTCCTGATTTTTTCGATGGTATGCTGCACATTTAATGCCGCCACTTTATTTACAAATGTTGGGTTTGATCCAGTCCTGTTTTCGGTAATGGTATTTTCCTTTTCAATGGCTGGTGCAACTTTTTCGAGCAGGCCGGTAAGGTGCCCCAGTTTTACATGATTACATGCTCCGGTAATGGCTCCGCAACTGGTATGGCCCAGCACAACAACTAATTTGGTGCCTGCTACAGATGTGGCAAACTCCATGCTTCCCAAAATATCATTATTAAGAATATTGCCAGCAATTCGTACACTGAAAATATCTCCCAGCCCCAGGTCAAAAATATGTTCGGTGGTAGTACGGGAATCAATACAGCTTAACACAACGGCAATTGGATTTTGTCCAAAGGAAGTAGCGTTTACTTGGTGTTTTAAATATTTTTCGGTCCATTTACCACTGATGAAACGATGGTTGCCATTTTTTAAAATTTCCAATATTTCATTGGGGGTTAGTTTTTGCTGTGTTGCTTTATCCAACACATTTACAAACTGAATATGGTCATCTAGTTTGTACACATCTTTCAGGCCGATGATATTTAGTTTGATGTCTTTTTCTTTTGCAACGGTGTTTTTATAATCTTCAAAAATTTCTAAAACATCATTGTCGATAAAGTCGCTGTAAGTTGCGTCAATAACCACTTTTGAGTGATTGGGTACTTGCCAAAGCGTATCTTTTATCGATGCCTTGTTTAAAAAAGAAACTTGGTTGGGTAATTCCAGCCGCATGGTTTCATCAATATGCAATGTTTCTTTTTCCAGTTTAAAAGGATTTTTATAATTGCTCTTTAGCAAATAGAAAATACTCACTGCCAATCCTATTAAAATACCAATCAACAAATCAGTAAATATGATGGCAATGATGGTGGCAACAAAAGGGATAAACTGGTTCAAACCTTTTTTATACATCTGTTTAAACAATTCAACTTTTGCCAGTTTGTATCCGGTAAACAACAGGATCGCTGCAAGCGATGCCAACGGGATTAAATTTAAAACAGGTGCAATTAGCAATAGGCTGATCAATAAAAAGAAACCATGCAAGATGGCCGATAATTTTGTTTCGGCACCCGAGTTAATGTTTACCGAACTGCGAACAATTACTGATGTGATGGGAATGCCACCCAGCATGCCCGAAAGCATATTGCCTACACCTTGTGCAATCAATTCTTTATTGGGGGATGACTGTCTTTTATGTGGATCGATATTTTCTACCGCTTCCAGGTTTAATAAGGTTTCTAAAGATGCGATAACGGCAATGGTAAATGCAACCATCCATACCTGGTAATTACCAATACTTGCAAAATCAGGTAATGTTATAAGAGAAGATAATCCGTTTATCTTTGGAATACTTACCAGGTGGGTAGCTTTAATAACCAGATCCGGAAAAAATTGTTGGAATACTGCATTAATGGCAATACCTAATATAACCACTACCAAAGAGGCAGGTAAAAATCTTAATTTTTTTAAAGCTGTTTTATCCCATCCTATTAAAATAAAAAGGGAAATGGAAGAGATGATGATGGCTCCCCAGGAAAAAAATGAAAAAATATTTAGTAATTCCGAAAATGTGTTTTCGCCATCCTTTTGAAAAAATGTAAAATCTTCCTCAGAATTTATATCAAATCCAACAGCATGTGGAATTTGTTTTAAAATTAAAATAATACCAATTGCCGCCAACAAACCTTTAATAACATTGGAAGGAATATAATTGGCCACAATACCTCCTTTTGCAAAACCCGCCAGCACCTGGATGACTCCGGCAATTACCACCGCCATTAAAAAAATTTCAAAGCTGCCTAACTTTGTAATTGATGATAGTACCACCGCTGCAAGGCCAGCAGCAGGGCCACTTACACTGCTGTGGGAGCCACTTAAAATACCCACCACTATACCACCGATGATACCGGCAATAACGCCTGATAAAAGCGGAGCGCCACTAGCCAATGCAACACCCAGACAAAGCGGAAGGGCAACTAAAAAAACTACAATACTTGCGGGTAAATCTGCTTTTATTTTGGAGAACATGGTTTATAATTTTGGAGTAACTAAAAATTAAATCCATCACTAAAGTTTTTTTGCTTTGATGAAATTTAAAGATTGCAGCAAATTTACTTGATGTAAAATAAAGCTAGTAATTATATAATTAAATATTGATGGTTGGTATTGGATAAAACTCAATTCAATAATTAATAATTAAAATGAGATGTCGGTAATAAAAAATTAATAGACTGTTATTGAAACAGGTTTGCCTTTATAAAATTTACAAACCCAATTGCATTTTACAGTTTCGGTTTTACGGAAATATTCCTTTGGAGGGAATTGTTTTAAAAATTGGTTAAGTAGAGTTAGGTGCTGTTGCTTTTATTGGGTATATATATTTATGGTAAATTATTTAGTTACTAATTGAAGCAAATCCTTGTAAGGGTTAACTCATTTTTTGACAATAATTATTAATGCTGAGAATATGAATTAATTGAACTGTCCTTGTACATTTGTTTCATGATTTTTTATTTAGACAATCCCGTTTTTAATGCTTTGGTTTCTGGCGAAGCCCATTGGGCATTAGGTACTGACCATGAAAAATATTTTAATCATGAAGTTTCTCCATTTGTTGGTTTTGATGTACAGTATAAAAATGGGTTTACAGATTTACATCAGCTATTACCCAGTGGCCGC
>JANPAP010000327.1:0-1965 GCA_031429975.1 Chitinophagaceae bacterium | reverse complement strand
GGTTTTGGCGAATTTACATTACACCCTTTGAGTGTTGAATTAAACAAGTTACAGTCTGACCCAAGAGGCAATTTTATAATAGAGGATTATGATAAAAATTACATGATAGTAAAAAAAGAAAATGGTTCAAATTCTACTTTTACACCTGAATATATTTTTTCAGAAACAGAAAGAGAGTTGACCGATTTTACTGAAATGTGTAATTATCACCAATTTGACAGCAATTCTCATTTTACGAAGAAAAAACTTTGCACATTGCCGACCTTAAATGGCAGAATTACAATAATAGGTAATATTCTTAAAATAAAAAACAATGACAAAGTAATTGAAAGCGAAATAAAAAATGATGTTGAACTCAAGAGAATTTTAATGCAATACTTCAAAATCAAACTATAGACTTGCCAGCCACTAACATGGGGCTTTGTGCAAGCACCAGCTATCCTTAGTATTGTTCAAGTCATTGATGAAAATTGATAAAATGTTTATTTGTTATCCTGAGTTTGCAACTCAGGATTAGCTGAAGTTTGTACTACTGCAACAATTACAAACAAGTCCGTAGTTAAGTCCCGGCAGTGTTTTCACATCCTAAGTTCAAGTAAAAAAAACGTGTCGTGAAACCCCGCCGAATAATGCACTTTAAGTTTTAAAAGGTTACTCCATATTTATAAAAGCAATTTATTTTTTTAAGAATTATTTTATTGATTTTAAAAATTCTAACAGCTTCGTAGTTTCGCTGAAACCAATTTAAATTTTTAGGTTTTGCGGCGAAAACTGACGGGACGAAAAAAAAGATGAAGCAGGGCCTCATCTTTTTTAATCAATCGTTCAATGGTTATCTCACTTTTATTAACGGTACCGGTACACAATGTTAAAGATGAAACGATTGGGGTCGCCTGTAAGACCGGCGGCATCTCTTCTTTTCTTTAAGGCATCAGAACCCCAGTAAGCTTTTGCTTTTTCAACATCGGTAAGGGCTGTTACTAAAGAAATCTTGTGGTTATCATCTGCATCATGGCCATACTGCCTGTCAACAGCGCCATTATCATTCCTCTCTTGTTTCCCTTCTTCAAATGCTTTTTTCCAGGTATCCCAGTCTTTTACTGTAAAACTGGACATCACTCGAGGAATGCTCCCTACATTTACGGTATCCTGCCACATAACATGGATAAAGGAAATTTCAGGTGCTCCCACAACACCGGCTTTTTGCATAGCTGTTTTCAGGACGGCGTCTTTGGAAAATGCTTTTGCTTTTTCCAGGTCATCTGCCTTCAAGGCTACCATTACCATCATGGAATCATCCATGCCTCTTCCGAGTACATAGCTATGAAGCCCATTAGCCAGCCGTACTGAATCATGACCATCGTATACGGTTTTAAAGGTTGTATAATCTTTCACTTTATGTTTTACCATCATCATAAGTTGAGGAGTAGTAACAATGGTGCTGGCTGTTGCATTTGGTGCGGTAGTGGAATCGGCTGTTGCTGTTTCAGTTTTTTTATCACCGCCTCCGCAGGAAGCGAATAATAAAGTCATTGCCGTGAATAATATCAGGCTTGTGAAAGGAATCAATCTTTTCATTTTAGTTTTGTTTTTTGGTTAAGAATGAAAGGGCGGAATTCAGGCTCAAAGGGTACGGACTTTAAATTTAATATTTTTTTTGGGGAACAAAATTTTTTCTTTTCTCCCGGCGGGGGTTCGTCGAAACAGATTTATATTTTGTCCCGGCGAGGTTTTCACATCCTAAGTTCAATTAATAAAATAGTGTCGTGAAACCCCGCCGAATAATGCACTTTAAGTTTTAAAAATTTACTCAATAAGGATAAAGAGAATTTATTGTATTTAAAAATTCTAACAGCGTCGGGGTTTCCCAGCTATCCTTAGTATTATTCAAGTCATTGATGAAAATTGATAAAATATTTATTTGCTATCCTGAGTTTGCAACTCAGGATTAGCTGAAGTTTGTAC
>JANPAP010000326.1:0-1975 GCA_031429975.1 Chitinophagaceae bacterium | reverse complement strand
AAACTCTTTCAATTATTGCCTACAAACAGCCCATTACAAAAAGCGAGATGGAAGCCATCAGGGGTGTTAACTGCGATTATGCAGTTCAAAAATTATTGGAAAAAGATTTGGTGGTAATCTCCGGCCGCAACGAAGATGCCGTGGGCAAGCCCTTGATTTATGCAACCTCAAAATCTTTTATGGATTATTTTGGTTTAAACAGCACGGCCGATTTGCCAAAAATAAATGAAGTGTTGATGGAAGAATTGGTACAAGCTACAGCAGTAAGCCAGTTGGTAATAGCGGCTGATGCGGATGTACACGAAGTTCCTACAGAAGTGCCAACCACTATGGAAACAACTGATGCAACAGATGAAGATGCCGAATTAGTTGTAAATGCTGATGGAGACCTGGATGCAGATAAACAGGATGAGAAAACTGAGGATGAAACCGATTCATAACTTTAAATTCATTTAAATAAATTTTAAAAAGGTATGATGACGAAAGTTTTTCATACCTTTTTTTTGGAACACAGGATACATTCAATATTAAAACATCTTTAAAAAATAAGTTCATCAACATGGTAAAAAATTTAACCCATCAGCAGTTATCCGAAATTGCAAATGAATTTGGTTCGCCTGTATATATCTATCATGCAGAGCGGATCGGCCAGCAATATCATAAATTGCAAAAGGCATTTAATAATAGTGATGCCCGTTTTTTTTATGCCTGTAAATCACTAACCAATATTAATATTTTAAAGTACATCCAATCGCTGGGTGCCTGCCTGGACTGTGTAAGTGTAAACGAGGTGAAACTTGGTCTGATAGCGGGTTTTGATAAAAATAATATTCTATATACCCCCAATTGTGTAGACTTTGCCGAGATTGTTGAAGTAAAGGAATTAGGGGTGCATATCAACATCGATAATATTTCAATCCTGGAGCAATTTGGTAATCGTTTTGGAAATACTTATCCGGTTTGTATCCGCCTCAATCCACATATTTTAGCAGGCGGAAATTATAAAATTTCTACCGGGCATATCGACAGCAAGTTCGGGATTTCCATTCACCAGTTACGGCATATCGAACGCATTGTAAAAACTACCAAGCTACATGTTAACGGCATACACATGCATACCGGCAGCGAAATAAAAGACATTCGTGTTTTTTTAGAAGGGTTGGATGTGTTGTTTAATGCAGCATCGCATTTTCCCGATCTGGAATTTATTGATTTGGGCAGCGGTTTTAAAGTGCCTTACCAGCCCGGCGATGTAGAAACGGATATCACTACTTTAGGCGAAAAAGTAGCGCAGGCTTTTGTTGAATTTGAAAAAGAAACCGGCAAAAAAATACAAGTTTGGTTTGAGCCCGGAAAATACCTGGTGAGCCAGTGTGGTTATTTTGTGGTAAAGGCCAATGTTATCAAACAAACGCCAGCAGCGGTTTTCGTGGGTGTAAACAGTGGCTTCAACCATCTGATCAGGCCCATGATGTACGAGGCATATCACCATATTGAAAATATTACAAACCACTCCGGCGCCGAAAGAATTTATAATGTGGTGGGCAATATTTGCGAAACCGACACCTTTGCCTGGGACCGTAAATTGAATGAAGTAAGAGAAGGCGATCTGCTGGTTTTTTACAATGCCGGTGCCTATGGTTTTGAGATGAGCAGCAATTTTAATTCAAGATTAAAACCAGCCGAAGTAATGGTTATTGATGGCAAAACAAAACTCATCCGCAAACGAGATGAGTTTGCCGATTTATTAAAAAATCAAATTATTGATTAATTCATGTATACTTTTTTAAAGCCCTTGTTCGCAAGGGTTTTTTATTTAAACTCATTTAAGAACTTCGCAACAGGTGCTTGTTCGCAAGGGTTTTTTATTGGTTACGATTTGAATGCAAGTTTTGAATATTAAAAACAAAAGTTCACCCCCTAGGTCGGTGTCTTCACCGACCTTCCACAGCGACCAAGGAAGGTAAATTTATTG
>JANPAP010000325.1:0-1513 GCA_031429975.1 Chitinophagaceae bacterium | reverse complement strand
TAGAGGTCGGGTGCATTGGCAATTTCATCCGATGAAATTCCATCCAACAAAATAGCATCGCCACCAGAGAACAAACCAGATGTATTTTCTCTTTCAAAATCTTCCACTTTTTTATTCAGCTTTGTCTTTACGATCACTTCGGGCAATATCAATTTATATTTTGTACTATCGGCTTTAAAATTATATTCCGGCAAATTGCTGCTTGAAGGAAGTTGAGAAATTGGTCCAACAGTAATCAGTTGAGTATGGGTACATGCAGGAATAAAGGCGGAGTCTAACCGGGTGCTGATGTTAACCAGCAAATTATTGTTCTTTTGTTTGGGTTTGGAAAAAATAATAAATGCGGAATCCTGGAACAATAAATTTTTGAGTTTAAACTGATGCGTTTCATCCAATGGCAAAACATCAAACAGGGTTTCCTTGTCTTTTGCAATCATCACATAACTGAGTAACTTATCATTTTTAGACGCATTTATTAAATTACCCTGAAGATTAAAAAATGTTTTCTGCAATAAAAAATTCAGTGCATAAACTCCATTGCCAATTTCGGGGCTAATCACAATTTTTGCATTGAGATAGCCATTGATTAACGGATACCGGTACTTCCATCTTTTACCAGATTTAATATCTTCCATCCATAATTGAATGCTGGCCTTTTTTGCTACATGAACATAATCCTGCAGGCTCACTTCAAAGTTGATGGTATCGCCCTGAACAAAATGAGTATTGTTTAATTGTACTGTGATGGAATCTTTGGTGGTAGCAGTTTGTGCATTGCAGCACATTCCAAACAAAATGAAATAGATGCATACCACAGATCTTATTTTACACACATGGAAGCCATTTTTTTTATTTCGGATATTCATCAATAGTAATATTGTAAAAGTAAATTTCAACTGCAATTAAACACTAAAAAATAAGGCTGCAATATTTAAATGCAGCCTTATAATCCTATTAACATTTTATAGTAAGATCAATAATTTGGATTCTGTGTTAAATTAAAATTTGCACCCCTTGTAGCCTGCGGCAAAGGAAGTAATTCGGATTTTGCATCTGTATAACCAATGGCATATCTGGCCAGAATGGTAGTATTAATGCTGGTTCCGATCCAGGAAATTTTGGTAGTACCTGCAGGAGTTGCAGATGGTGCAGGTGCATATAATGAATTAGCCCAAACAGCTCCGTCATCTGCAACCGTTCCATTTTTATAATACATACTGGTTGGGAAATTTGCGTATACACCTGTACGTGCCTGTAGGTTAGCTAAAGCAGTTTTGGTTGCATTTATTTTTGTACCCAACAGGTTCCAACGAATCAAATCATATTTACGAATGCCTTCACCACCCAATTCAAACGAACGCTCATTTACCAATGCATCAAAAAATGTTGCCTTGCTTAAACCGGTTACTAAATCTTTTGCAGAAACGGCATCGATTGATAAACCAAAACCACGGCGCCTTACTTTGTTTACGGCTTCGTAAGCCGCAGCAGTTGGCCCGTTCAATTCATTCTC
>JANPAP010000324.1:0-5595 GCA_031429975.1 Chitinophagaceae bacterium | reverse complement strand
AGTATTGAAATTAATAGTAACCTGGCCGTTTTTAGCTCTTTTAGTGGTTACCGCAATTACTCCTGCAGCACCCCTTACTCCAAATATTGCCAATGAAGAGGGATCTTTTAAAATTTCGATTGATTCAATATCATTGGGATTGATATAATCGATATTATCATTAAAAACGCCATCAACAACATACAACGGGCCCACCGAGCCAATACTGATGGTACCCCGAATTCGGATATCTGGCGCCCTGCCTGGAGTACCATTATTTACAACCGATAAACCGGCCACTTTACTTTGTAAAGATGCTACGGGATTGGTATTGGGTTTATCCGCAATTTCTTTTCCAGATACTTTTACAATAGATCCGGTAAGATCTCTTTTGCTTGCAGTGCCATAACCAATAACAACCACTTCATTAATATCCTTTGCAGATATTTGCAACGAAACATTAATTTCTCCCCTTCCATTAACAGGTATTTCCTGTGTAACATAACCAATAGAAGAAAAAATCAACACTGATTTTTCGGGAACTGTTAAGGAGTAGGCACCCATTGCATCGGAAGAAGTACCAACTTTAGAGCCTTTTATATTTACTGAAACATTGGGCACCGGCTCACCAAAAGCGTTTACAATTTTTCCGGAAACTTTTATTTCCTGTAACTCAAAGGTTTTGTGGGTTATAACTACCAGGTTATTTTGGAATAACTTGTAGGTTAAGCCAGTTTCGTTCAACAAATCGTTCAACACATCGGTTACGAGTTTGTTTTCTGCAGAAATACTCACTTTTTTGTCGGATGATATTACATCATCATTATACAAAAACCGAAACATGCTTTTCTTTTCAATGAACCTCAGCACATTTTTAAGTTCGGCAGATTGCATTTTAATGGTAACTCTTTCCTGAGAGTAAGACTTTGCAGAAAGCTGAAAGCTGGTTGCCAGCAGTAGTACAATAATAAATTTCATAAGCAATAGCAATTTGTAAATGCTTCGACTTTTCAAAGCAAGCACTCGTTTGGTTTTTTTCATACTTTTATGTTTTGGTAGATAAAAAATGGGAAACCTTAATAGCTTTTCCAAGAGCGTTGGGTAATTTTTATTTTTTTGATACTTTCCGGGGGGATGTTAGCGCATTCCCCCTTTTTTATATCAATTAAATTGTCAGGATGTGTTATAAATTGTAATTCTTTGTATCATTTATTTAAATTTTTATGTTTTGAAATAATGATAGCATCATTTTTAATTTGATAAGAAAAAACAAAAGGGCTGCTAAACTGTAACGCTTCCAGCGCTTCTACCACCGATTCTTTTTCAAAGCTGCCGGTAAAGCGTTTTAACTTAAGCGACTCATCTGTAAAAGTTATTTTAACAGCATACCAACGTTCCATTTTTAAGGCAATGTCTTCAAAAGTATCGCCATTAAATACCAACCTATTTTGTACCCAAGCGGTTTCCACAACCGTACTATCCAATTTTAAAATACTTAAATGACTAAGTGATATGATAGGTTTTTGTATTACTGTTTGTGATTGTGTAGAACTGCTTACCAAATTTTGTGTAGAAATTTCATCGTTGTTGATTACCAATTTTTCGTTGGGTTTCATCTTAATCTTTTCCTGACGGTCTTTTAAGGTAACTTCAATACTACCTCTTATTAAACTTGTTTCAGTGGTTTTTTCTCCTGGATAACATTTAACATTAAATGCAGTGCCCAACACTTTAATATCCAATTTTGCAGTATGTATTATAAATGGTTTGCTGGCATTTTTTACAACATCAAAAAAAGCTTCTCCACTAAGCGAAACTTCTCTTATTGAATTGCCATAATTTTTATCGTAAGTAAGCATGCTGCTTGAGTTTAACCAAACTGTTGTTCCATCTGGTAATAATAATTTTGATTTTGAACCAATTTTAGTACTGATTTCATTTTTAAACTGAACTTCTGCAATTTGCGAATTCAATTCAAAGCTGTTTTTTGAAATTAGAATAATAATAAAAGCCAACATTGAAGCCGCTATGGTTCCAATAATTAAAAAGCGTCTTTTAAATAAAAAAGTTGTTTTTACCGTTTCTTCGGGTTGGATAAAGTGATCGGTTGGGATAAATATCTCCTTATTGATACCCCGGTTTTTCATTTGCTGAACAAGATCCTTATATCTGTTTTCGGCATATTGGCTATTTGTAGAAGACTTATTATTCCAAACGTCCTGTAAAATCTCTTTTGAATAATTAAATTCAGGATATTGTCTAAGATATTCTTCCAGTTCAGCTAACTCGGACGGGGATGCCTCATTTGAAAGCTTTCTTGCCATCATTACCCAAATATGCTCTGAACTATACATATCCATTTGTAAGTAATGGACACCAGTTTTTTAGAAATCTACTAAAGACTTAAAAAATAATTTTAAGACTAGTGTATTATTTTTTTTAAATTAAAATTTATAGCACTACTTATTTTTTTTAGGGCAATAGCCATTTGGTTGTCAATAGTATTTACGGATATGTTCAGCAGTTGGGCAATATCATTATATTTTAAACGATCCTCTTTTGCAAGTTTAAATATCAGTTTACAACGGGGTGGTAGTTTGTTTATTTCAAAATTAATTTTATTTACTGCCTCAGAAGTTATCAATAACTGTTCTGGATTGTAAGGACTCATGGAAATATTCATTGACATCTCCTCCAATGAAATAACATTTTTTCTAAAATGTCGGGATAGGTAATTCAGCGAAGTGTTTTTTGTACTTACATATAAATACAACTTGAAGTTTTCTATTTTTCCAATCTCGGCCCGGTTTTGCCACACATTTATAAATACATCCGAAACAATTTCCTCAGCCAGTTCATTATTTTTAATAATTGATTTTGAAAACTTCAAAAGGTTGGGCATGCAGGCTATATATATTTGCGCAAACGCATGTTGATCATTACAATCACACAGTTTTAACTGCAAATCCTTTATTTCCTGATTCGAAATCATTCTTTCAATCGTTAGTTTTTAACAAACTACATTAATATTATTCAATATTAATTTTTTTTTTAAATTGCTGAAAGATTTTTTTTAATAAAAACAGAAACGGGTTCTCATTTTAATTTTATTAAAAAAACAGAAATTGAATATTGTATTTTACTTACTTTTGCAATCCGTTATTAAAAATAACAGGGCCTATAGCTCAGTTGGTTAGAGCACCTGACTCATAATCAGGTGGTCCCTGGTTCGAGCCCAGGTGGGCCCACCACTAAAAAATTTGCCCGAATGATTTCGGGCAGTTTTTTATTAAGGCATTTAACCTTTCATTAACCCTGTTGACGGGTATTTTTGTTAATTAAGATTTTGAATTATGAAGAAAATTATTTTTATTTTTTTAATGGCTTTTATAAGCTTTGCTTCCTTTGCCCAAACAAACAAAGACTGGAAAAAAGCAGCTATTGAAAAACCCGGAGATCATATCCTGTTGCAACTTACCAGCGATAATTGGAGTGGCGTTCCAGATAGCATCAGCAGCCATATGAAAGGACTTTCCCGTGGTTTGGGAATTTCTATTATGATGAGCAAACCTTTTAAAACAGATCCGCATTGGAGCATTGCATTTGGACTTGGTATTAATGGCAGCAGCATATTTTTTGACAAAATGAAAGTTGATATTGGCGCAACCGGAACCGTACTCCCTTTTAAAAATCTTGACTCTGCCGATCGTTTTAAAAAATATAAACTGGTAACTGTATTTGCCGAAGTGCCGGTAGAATTGCGCTATTCCTTTAACCCTGAAAAAGAAAGTAAATGCTGGAAAGCTGCATTGGGTTTAAAAATTGGTACCATGCTGAATGCACATACAAAAGGAAAAACACTGGTAAACAGCAGCGGTACTACCATTAATTCGTACACTCTAAAAGAAAGTAAAAAATCATTTTTTAATAGTACCAGAATTGTTGCTACTGCCCGTGTTGGAATGGGTAATTTTTCGTTAGTAGGCACTTATCAATTATCTGCATTTCTGAAAGATGGGGCAGGACCTGCCGATATAAGGCCTTACCAGATTGGGCTTTGCATAAGCGGTTTATAGTTTTATAGATTTACAATATTTATCCCGGCCAATTTAGCCGGGATTTTTTATTTTACAATCAATTAACTTTGTTACTCATACTTCCAAATGAGCGACGAAATAAAACATGAATGCGGATTAGCATTCATCCGGTTACGTAAAAATTTCAGTTATTATCAGCAGCAATATAATACCGTGCTTTATGGCATCAATAAATTGTACCTGTTAATGGAAAAACAACATAACCGGGGACAAGATGGCGCTGGTATTGCTGCTTTAAAGTTAAATGTAGAACCGGGCTACCCTTTTTTACATCGCATACGTAGCTGCGCCAACCATCCCATTGCCGATGTTTTTTATCAGATTGGAAAGGAGATTGAAGAAGTTGAAAAATATCAACCCGATATTAAAAATCATCCGGGTTTAATGAAGGGGCATATAAATTTTTTGGGAGAGTTATTGTTGGGGCATTTAAGGTATGGCACACAGGGGAAAAACAATGCTGAGTTTTGTCATCCATTTATAAAAAGAGATACAATACCCGCCAGAAATCTTGCACTTGCTGGCAATTTTAATCTGGTAAATACAGAAGCGCTTTTTGAACTGGTGGATATACAACCGGGCAATTTTCAAAAACAAAGTGATCTTGCCGCAATGATGGAAGTACTCCACCATTTTTTAGTAAAAGCAGATGAGTTTAATCCAGAAAATTTAGACATCGCCCAGGTGCTGCAAAAAGCAGTTCCCCTTTTTGATGGCGGATTTAATTTTTGTGGTTTGGTAGGTAATGGAAGCGCTTTTGTTGTGAGGGATGCCCATGGTATCCGGCCATCTTACTATTTTATAAATGATGAGGTAATTGTTGCAGCAAGTGAAAGAGCTGCCATCAGAACGGCTTTTAATGTTGGCGAAAATGAAGTGAAAGAATTAATGCCCGGAACAGCATTGATTGTAGATGCAACTGGGCAATATAAAATTCAACAGGTTATTGAGCCAAAAGAAAGAAGAGCTTGTAGTTTTGAACGCATTTATTTTAGCCGGGGCAGCGATGAAAAAATTTATAAAGAGCGCAATGCATTGGGATATTATTTAAGTGAACCGGTTTTAAAAGCGGTTAATTATGATTTAAAAAACACCCTTTTTTCATTTATACCCAACACTGCAGAAACCGCATTTTATGGGTTGATAAAAGGTGCTGATGATTATCTTACCAAAGTAAAAATTGAACGAATCACCAGTTGGGAAAAAGATTATGATGTTGCCAAACTAACGGAAATGGTAAGCCGCAAAGTAAGGATTGAAAAAATTGCCATTAAAGATGTAAAACTCCGAACTTTTATTACCGAGGATAGCAGCCGGAATGAAATGGTGCAGCATGTGTATGATATTACTTATGGCACCGTAAGAAATGACATTGATACCTTGGTGGTAATTGACGATTCCATAGTTAGGGGAACCACTTTAAAAGAAAGTATCATCCGGATGTTGGCAAGATTGAAACCAAAGCGCATTATTGTGGTATCATCGGCACCGCAAATAAGATACCCTGATTGTTATGGAA
>JANPAP010000323.1:0-2265 GCA_031429975.1 Chitinophagaceae bacterium | reverse complement strand
ACATCGGGAGGAACTACTGTAACTGGTTCAAAAGTTAAGTTTAACCGTACCGTAGGTACTACCTATCAGGGTTTTCAATTTAATGATCTGGAATATAGTGGCGATATGGGCGGAGGCACTTTGGGCTTTGGAAATAATGCTACAATAAGTATTTATGGAACATTAACTGTTTCAGCTACAAATTTTAAAATGGGTACTGGTTCGTATACATTTAATTTTAATGGTACCAGCAATCAAACAATTCCTTCTTTTAAAACAATCAATGCTAGCAATACAGAAGCATTCCGGTTTAATAATATTTGGATCCAAAACAATAACAGACAAGCAACTTTAGCAGGTACAGATACTATTTTTATTTCTGGAGCACTTTCGATTACTTCAAGTGCTTCTCCCTCAACTAAGTTTATAACTATGGGAAGTACCGTTAATTTCAATACTGGCTCTTCAGTCATTCCTGTACTTACTCCAGTTAGCGGCACAAATAATTATAATAATATTGTTATAAACGGGGGCACCAGAAATTTGTCAGCAAATCTTACTGTAGGTGGCAATGTTTTGGTAATTGGTTCCGATGCATCTAAGGCAACATTTATAATTAATAATACTGATCTTAATATTAATAGAACACTAACCATATTGGGAAATTTGCTGGTTACAGGAACTTCCTCTTCATCAGCAAATACCAGTATTGTTGATTTTAATACGTATTCAAATACAGTGGCAATCAATTTGGCAGGCAATCTTACCCTCAATGGAACAGGACTAATTACTACAGGTGTTGGTAGTACTATTCCAAGTAGTGGAACCATTTTGTTTAATGGAACTAATCAGAATTATTCCAATACATCTATATTTAAAAATGGGTTTGTAAATTTTATCGTAGGTAATGGAACTACAGCTACTACACTAAATTTATTAAATAAGTTAGAATTGATTCGTTCTGGAATCTCTCCTTTTAGTTCCACACTTACTATTGCAAATAATGCCATATTAAATGCTGCTACAAATAATATAGTAGTTGGTACCGATGATTCGAATGTAGGAAATAATGCGAGTTTTAATTTAAATGCCGGTGCAACTTTAATAACCTCAAATACAGGTGCAACGGGCAATACAGTGATTGAAGGTACGGCAACCGATGGTACAAATGGAATTATAGAATCTTCATCAAAAATCACAAAAACTTACAATACCGCTGCCAATTATGTTTTAAACGCAGCATCTACTAATCCATTTCCAGCGGCCATTTCAACCATGGCTAATTTAACCATCGGGGCAAATATTTCTTTAAATAAAGCTATTGTTGCAACAGGAATTGTTGACCTGTCTACAAATGTTTTAACGCAGGCAAATAATAATTTACAATTTTCTGGGCTAACAGGTACCGGTAGTATTGCGGCAGATAAATCATCTTCCCTTACAATTAGTGGATCTGTTGGAACTGTTGATACAATTCGATTTGCAAGTGGCTTTACAACTACCGGACAATTTACAATTAACAGGGCAATCACGGTTAAATTAGGTACCAATCTTTTAATTGATAAAACACCCTTAACCGGAAATTTAATTACCGGCACTGCAACTTCAATTCTGGATATTAATGGAAATACCCTAACCGTTAACGGTACCATAAGTGGTCCGGGAACTTTAAGTGGTTCTAATACATCCAATTTAACGTTGGGCGGTGCTGCCGGAACTTTAAATTTTACAACTGGCAAAACTGTTTTAAAAAATCTGAGTCTTGTAAATAATGCAACTGCTTCACTGGGTACACAATTAGATATCACTGCAGGAACAAGTGCAGGTAACGAAGGAACGGTTGCTGTAACCGGTACCGCTGTATTAACTACAAATGGCAACCTCACTTTAAAATCAAATGCAGTTGGAACTTCAAGAGTAGCTCCTGGAGCCAGTTCTGGAAATTATATCAATGGTAATGTTACTGTTGAAAGATATATTGAAAGCAGTGCAAAAAGAGCCTGGAGATTATTGGCTGCACCGGCATATGGTCAAACTATAAAACAATCTTGGCAGGAAAACCAAGCAGCAGGTGTAAATCCCGGAACTGGTTTTGGTACAATCATTACTTCCAATAGTGCAAGCTGGAATGCGAATGGATTCGATTATCAAACTCTGGGAAATTCATTATTAACTTACAATCCGGCACTCAATGGATGGGATGCGGTTGTAAATACCAACACTCAAATTACAGCTGCAGGTGCTAATAAAGCCTACATGATTTTTATTAGAGGCGACAGAGCTGCA
>JANPAP010000322.1:0-17159 GCA_031429975.1 Chitinophagaceae bacterium | reverse complement strand
CAACAGAAGAGGAAATTCGCCAGGAAGAAATTGACCGGCTGATAGCAGATCAGTATCGGACCTACATACCTGCAGGCGATCAGATTATTGATGTAATTCCAATGGAATTTACGGTTGATAATTTTCAAAACATTCCTAACCCGATTGGGTACAGTGGTGTAAAAGTGGGTGCAAATTTTCACATCATTACCGGCGATAAAACTGCCATTCGAAATATCAACAGGAGTGTTGAAAAAGCGGGCTTAACTACAAAAGATTTAGTGTTACAACCATTGGCTTCGGCTGCAGCAGTAATGTGCGATCAGGATTTGGAAGCAGGTGTTGCTATCGTGGATATTGGTGGCGGTACAACCGATCTGGCAGTTTTTTACGAAGGCATTATTAAGCATACAGCTGTTATTCCTTTTGGTGGCGAAAATATTACAAACGATATCAAAAACGGATTGGGTGTATTAAGAACTCAGGCGGAACAATTGAAAATTCAATTTGGAAGTGCATTGAGTGAAGAGGCAAAAGCAAATGCATTTATTACCATTGCCGGTTTACGTGGAATGCCTCAAAAAGAAATCAGCGTAAAAAATCTTGCGGCTATTATTCAGGCAAGGATGAGTGAAATTATGGATTTTGTTACGTTCCATTTAAAGCAGGTTGGTTTGGATGCCCGATTATTAAATGGTGGTATAATTCTTACTGGTGGCGGATCTCAATTAAAGCACCTGATTCAGTTAACTGAATATGTTACCGGGTTAAATGCAAGGATCGGTTATCCCAATGAGCATTTGGCCAGTGGCCATATTGATGAATTAACCAAGCCAATGTACAGCACTTGTATTGGGTTGATATTAAAAGGCTACAATGATTTTGAAAATAAGAACAAACAGTTTACAGAGCAATTTAAAAAAGTTGCAGTGCCAGCATCATTACAAAATGCGGCGGTTGATGAAGTGATGGATGTAATGCCGGAAGAATTAGAAGTTGAAGTAAAAGTGAAAGAACGCAAGTCGTTAAAAACTTTTATGGATTCAATTAAAACTGGTTTGATTGAATTGTTTCAGGAAGAAGGAGATGCAAAATTATAAAATTGCAACCTGCTTAATTCCTCAACAAGAGGGCTTATAAAAAAATTATTCAGTTCTTATTTTAACCCATTAATTCAAATAAAATGTTACCGGTACTTTTTATTACTAACAAAAAGTAGTTGTGGCATTTTAAAAAAATCTTTTCAATTAATGCAAAAAGCAATTAATTGAAAAGAACAAAAAACTAACCATTATGATACATTTTGATCTGCCAAAAGAACAATCTTCCATCATCAAAGTAATTGGTGTTGGTGGCGGTGGAAGCAATGCGGTAAACCACATGTTTTCACAAAACATCGAAGGCGTAAACTTTATAATTTGTAATACCGATGCACAAGCAATTGCTTTGAGTAAAGTGCCTAATAAAATTCAGTTGGGGCCGCATTTAACGCAAGGGCTGGGAGCTGGTGCCAATCCAAATATCGGCCGCCAGGCAACCGAAGAAAGTCTGGAAGAAATAAAACGCATCCTGGAAGTAAATACCAAAATGGCTTTCATTACTGCAGGTATGGGCGGTGGTACCGGTACAGGTGGTGCACCCATTCTTGCAAAAATTTGTAAAGATCTGGGCATACTTACTGTGGGAATTGTTACCACACCATTTGCGTATGAGGGTAAAAAAAGATTGGCCCAGGCCGAGGAAGGGATCTCCTTATTAAAAGATCATGTGGATACTTTATTGGTGATCAGCAATGATAAATTGCGCCACCAGTTTGGGAATTTAAAAATGAAAGAAGCATTTGCAAAAGCAGATAATGTTTTAGCAACTGCAGCAAAATGTATTACCGATGTAATCAACAGTACCGGTCAGATAAATGTGGATTTTGCGGATGTATGTACCGTTATGAGCAATGGTGGTGTGGCTATTTTAGGAAGTGCAATTGCAGCCGGTGAAAACAGGGCTCAGATGGCCATTGAAAATGCATTGAACTCGCCGTTGTTGAATGATAATGATATTCGTGGTGCAAGGTGGATATTGATCAATATCAATTCTGCCGAAGGCGATCATGAGTTTACAATGGATGAAGTTGAAGTGATTCAAAATTATTTAATTAGCCAGGCCGGCGAAGACAGTGATGTAATTATGGGGCTGGGTTATGATAATACTTTAGGAGAAGGAATTGGTATAACGCTTATTGCTACTGGCTTTGAGCATAAAGATCCATTTGCAAAAACTACTAATCGGCCACATGAAGTTAAGAAGGATGATAAGATAGTGATGGCATTGGAGATGCCGGTAAAAGAAGAGAAGAAAGTGGTGCAGCCAACTTTGCAATTTGAATCGACTAACGAATTAAAAATGGAAACGCCGGTTGAAACAACCGAGTCAGAAAATATTGTTTTAGAATTAATGCCTGGACAAACAGTAGTATTCGATTCTTTGCAAACCCCCGAAAGTCAATCTGTAGAAATGAAATCTGTAATGCCGGAAAAAATTGCTGAAACTGATTCAGCAGATGCTCCGGTATTTTTTGAAATATCATCAGCAACCGACCAGATACCCACGGTGCATTTTGATATTCCGCAAGAACAAGAACCCGAAATATTTGCATTAGAAGAAACCTCTTTTGATGCTGAAGAAATTTCAATTGAAATCAAAGATGCTAGCACACTCGTTTCGTCCACGGGTGGATATTTGGCAAAGCCCTCGAATATATATGTTCAAGAACAGGCTGCGCCGGAAGAACCAAAATCCAATACTACCGAGGAACTAACCCCATTGCAAAGTACTTTTCAGGCCGACGAACCAGAATTAGAAATGCAATTGGTGGTTAAAGATTCCCATCAAGCGGCGGAGGAAGTGCCTATTGTACAACAAACTCAGCAACCCATCATGTTTTCCAAAGTTGAGGAACCTGCTCTGCAGGACGAAACCGAGGAATTAAGGCGCCGGGCGGCGGATCGGATTGCAAAACTGCGTAATTTGTCATTCAATATTAACGCAGCCGATCCTAACAATGAGTTTGAAACAGTGCCTGCTTACCTTCGCCGCAATATGGAGTTACACAATTCCATTGCAAATGTTGAAAGTTTTTACAGTAATTACACCGTAAAAAATGATGAAAATAATCAAACCGAAATAAGTACCATCAACACTTTTTTAGACGGGAAAAAACCAGATTAAAATAATTCAATCCTGTTGTGTTTATTCAGTTAAGTGCAACAGAGATTGAAAATTTTGTTTGTAATTATAGTGTGTGTTAAGCCCCTTACTTTATTGTGAGGGGCTTGTGTTTTTGGGTATACCGAAATTTTTAATGGAGCTAAATTGACAAATAAATTAAGCGCCCAATAAGTTTTTCACAAGGCATTCTTTTCCGTTAACGATCGTTTTTTTAAATCCTGAAACTTGTAGAAATTTTTCATGATTTTTATTGATCTGCTTTGTATAAACAATGCGTTTAATTCCTTTTGAAATAAGAAAATCTTTTTCTTTTTCAAAAATATAAGAGCCCACTTTAAAGTCACGGTATTTTTGCAAAGTATAGTTTAGCAGCACATCTGCATCGCCCTCTGCCGAAACTGTAGCGCTGAACATATTTGCAATTACAAGGTCACGTATCACCACAAAATTGAGATTGTTTTCTAACGCAGCATTTGTAAATGTTGGAAAATAGGTTTCAATATCTTTTTGATAAAACTGTATAAATTTCTGCACCAGTTTTTCTTTCCCTTCAAATTCGAGCATATCAAAATTTTCTTTTTTACGATATACTTTTACCAGATAAAAAATATTGATACCCAACAAAATTAAATTGGTTAGTAAAATCGGGAAAGCGCCCAGTACAATGGCATACACAATAAAAAAAATATTTCCGAAAGTATTAAACCATCTAAATTTAAGATCGTTATTTACCAGTAATGCAATGATTAAAAAAAGCGATGCCAGGTATCCAAACCAGGGCGTTAATTGTGCTAACATAAAATTATACTGTATTTAATTGCTGCAAACAAAATGCAAAAAAAATGAATGCAGATTTGTACAATGAATGAAAAAAAACGGGAGCAACTATCTTACCAAAACTGCGGTACCTTTTTTAATAATTACTTCGCCTTTAAATGTTTCGCCTTCGGCCATCCAAACATATGCTGCAGGATCTTGTGGGTTGCCTTTATAAGTTCCATCCCAACCTTTCCCCAATTGAGAAGTTTCAAAAATTAAATTACCCAGCCTGTTATACACCCTGAAATATTTGATCGATTTCATACCAAGTGCAAAAGGTTTTAAAACATCATTCAGTCCATCAAAATTTGGAGAGAATGCAGTGGGTACATAAAAATTGGGGGGTACTTTAAAAACTTTAATTTTTACACTGTCGGTACCCGTACAGCCTTCTGGCAAAATAGTAACCAATAATTTATATTCAATATCATCAAGTGGTGCAGCAAGCGGCCTTGAAATATTTGGATTATTTAATCCGGTTGAGGGTGTCCAGTTATACCGGTCTCCTCCGGTAGCATTCAGTAAAATAGATTGGCCGATAACAATGCTCGTATCCCGTATGCCGGTGCTGGCCTGTACTTGAGGCCTTACTCTAACCCAAACATCATCAATTACTATTTTGGGGCAACCAAAAGTATCTGTAACCGAAACAAAGTAACGGGTATCAGTAGCCGGTTTTATTGAAGCAGGATTGGGGATATTGGTGGCCGATAAAAAACTGGATGGTGTCCAGCTGTAACTGCTGCCACCTGTTGCCAGCAATGGCGCAATATCTCCAAAACAAATTCTTTGATCGATACCGGCATTGGCATTTGGATAAGGAACCGTTTTTATTGTAATCGTATCCCTGCTCTGGCATTTACCAATATTGCCAATTACATAATAAGTGATTTGCGAAATGTTCGGAGAACTTAATGGCCTTTTTGCCGAATCACTATTTAAAAAAGTTGCCGGCGACCATTTGTAACTTAAGGCATCACTCACTGTGTTTATTTGCAAGGTATCCGTTCTGCAAATCGTTGTGTCTTTTCCTGCATTGATGGTTACATATAATTTTACATCAACAAAAACAGAATCGTTGTTGATACATCCAAATGGATCGGTAACACTTACAAAATATTTTGTTGGCAAATCCGGACTAACCAATGGTGTTGCACTGTTTACATTATTGATCATGTAATTGGGGCTCCAAACAAAATTTCCGGTTACTGCAGTTTTTAATTGCAGTGTATCGATTGAGCAAATCAAGGTATCGTTGGTTGGTTTTATTTGTGGTAAACTTCTTACCAATACGGTAACGGTGTCGCTCTTTAAAGCAGTACAACCAGCAACACCAACTTTTACACTGTAAGTGGTAGTGGTTGCAGGGCTTGCTAACGGATTTGCAATATTTGGGTTGCTTAATCCTGTTGCCGGCAACCATTGATAAGTAACACCACCGGTGGCTTGTAATGGAGCAGTTCCCTGCCCTTTACAGATATAAGTAAAGGGGCCAGCATCGGGCACTGCCAGCGGTTTTACTGTAATATTTGTTGTAGCATTTACCACACAATTTTTACCCCAACGGGTAGTTAATGTATACTGTGTATTTGATGCAGGAAATGCTTTTGTAATTTTTGCTGATGGTAATGCAACGCTTGCAATGGGGCTCCAGGCCCAGGTAATATTATTTGTGTAATTACTGTTACCGGTTAAAGTAATGGTATCGGCTTCACAAATATTTGTTGCTGATGCAGTGATGGAATTACTGAGATTATTAACCGGATTTACTTTTACAGAATCCCTGCTTACACATCCGTTAGCATTTAAGTTTACAAAATAAGTTGTAGGTACTGTTGGAAAGACGATGGGGTTTGCCGTGCCTGCGCCAATAATATTGGTTGCCGGTGTCCAGATAAAATTACCGGTGCCCGTTGCCGTTAGTGAAAGCGAATCGAGGTTACAATAACTGGTATCTTTTGGAAGTACAGTTAATAATGGATTTTCTGCAATACTGATTTGTCTGAAAACAGAATCAACACAGCCAAATGTATTTCCTACAATCAGCTTTACATCATAAACACCTGCAGCAGTATAAGTGTAAGAAGGATTTTTATTATTGCTGGAATCGTTGGTTACTGCCAGGTCTCCAAAATCCCAACGCCAGCCGGTTGGTACACCATAACTGCTGGTTGTTTGATCCGTAAACTTAACCGGTATGTCTTTACAAAATGGCGGATTGATATTAAAAGCCGGAAAAAATCCCGGATAAACTTTTACTTCCAGTGTGGTGGAATCGGCACAAAGACCTGATAAAGACACATACAATTTTACTGTGTATATACCGGTATCGGTATAACGGTGCCTGTCTGTTGTAGCTGTGGAAGTATTATTTATTCCGGAGCCAGGATCACCAAAATTCCATAAATAGGTGGTGCCTGATGGGTTAACAATTGCATTGGAAAAGCTTACGGTAAAGCCATCGCAGGTAACAGGCTTTGGATCCAGCTCGGCTTTTAAAGGAACACAATCTCTTACCCTGATGTGTAATTCTTTTCTTGATTCGCCTAAATAAATTCCATTGCGATATTCCGATACGCAAACCGTAACAACATATTCTCCGTTGGATGTAATGGGTGGAGCAATACCACTCAATAATCCAGTTCGGGGGTTGATCGTAACCCTCGATCCCATGGGTTGAGAACCACTGTAGGGTGATGCGTAAGCAACTGTATTAAAGGGTGGAGATTGTGAAGGATTAGGCGTAGGGTTGCCAGTTGAACCACCATCAAATGCGGAACAAAGTGAATACCGTAATTCATCGCCATCTTCATCGGTTGCTGCCAGCGAAAAACTAAAAAAACTGCCACCGCAAACAACGGCGGTATCATTCACAGCAAAATCGGGGCTGCTGTTTTTATTGGCATTGGGAACTGGCGAAGATGTGCCCGGAATTTTTATTGAATAAGTATTACCGGTAGATGCTGAATTTTGAATATTATCCATTCCTGCAATCCGGCAACAACGCTGGTAACTGATGGTGTACCCTTCTGCATTTACGGGTAATTCATAATTATTCAATTCATAAGTAACGATGGTATAATAACAGCCAGCTTGATCGCCGGTAATACAAGGTTCATCATAAGCTTTACCAAGATTGTATTGTCCGGTAAGATTTACAGAAGGGTTTGCAAATTGTGTTGGCCCGTCGCCGGTAAATACAGTAAAATTGATTGGATTGGTTAACTGCCCTGCACTTGGATTACAAACCATGTATACGGTTAATGTAACCTTATACCGCAAAAAACTGGGGTTGGTTAAACCCGGGCCTAAATATTTGTAAGTTAAAAAACCACCTTTTATATGGGCGGCAAAGCTGTTCAATAAAATAATTGAGAAAAACAACGAAACTAAAATTTTCTTCATCGGCGTAAAGATAACATTTATTAGACCCATTTTAATTGGGATTGGTTGCCTTACACTGTTAGTTAATTGCAAAAAAACTTTGAAAATTTTAAAGCTTACAGTTGTAATAAAAATGTTGATAATTGCTGATTCAGTTTTTCAGTTTCTTCCCACATGCCCATATGTGCCGAATTGCTTAAGATGGTTACATGCGATTGTTGGGGGAGATAACATTGTTTCAAACTGCTTTCCAGCGGCACGGCTGGGTCGTGTTCGCCGATGATAAATAATATTGGATGAGGAAAGTTTTTTAAAACTGAAATACGGTCGGGCCTGGCAATCATAGCTTCGTAATACTGTACCAGTGCGGCATTGCTAAATGATAGCCCCTTCTGTACAAACGATTCTATAATTTCGGGGTGCTTATCAGCAAAATCAGTGCTGAACAAACCAGGCAAACTTGTTTTTATAAAACTGTTGGCACCTTTTGAATTGATAAACTCAATTGCTTTTTTTCGAACCTGTTTTTTTTCTTCACTATCTTCAAATGCGGAGGAATGAAGCAATCCAAAACTGTTTAAATACTGCGGATGTTTTTCGGCAAATGCCAGGCAAATATAACCGCCCATGCTGTGGCCCAAAAAACAAACGCTTTCAAAAATTTCCCCGGTACTTGCATCTTTTTGTAGCTCAATATCCAGCATTGCTTTAACGATAGCTGCATAAATTTCTATATCAGCATCAGGCACCAATTGCGAATTACCTGTGCCGGGTAAATCGGGAATAATGAGCCTAAAATTATTTTGTAAGAAAGAAATTTGCGGCTCCCAAACGCTACTGTCTTCTCCAAATCCATGCAACAATACAACCGGCTTTCCATCTCCTACAATTTTGTATTGAATGATGGATCCCTGCCAATTAATTGTTTTTGTTTGCATGACTGTGTTTTAAAAAGCTCTGTATTTTTTAATGGCTCTGTATAAAATCAATAAGCTGATTATGAATAATGAATTGTTTAATTGCTGCGGTAAAAAAAACCAGCTTATTAAAACTATCAATAATCCGGCAATGCTGATGAATAAATATTTTTTCAAAAATGCTTTTTTACTGTTGATAAAAAAAGCAGCAAGGGCATGTGTGGGCCAGGCCCATAATAAATTAAAATTGTTTTTACACATGGCATGATCGGTGCCCAACCACATAAAAATAAAAAGGATTCCCATGGCCCCGGTTAAAAAAAATAACAGGCCATCAAAGCCCTGCAAAAAAATATGGGTCCATTTATTTTTTGAATAATCCAACCCGATAATCAGTACCAATAAAAATCCAAAAACAATTATCGGTGTAAAAAATGATTGTTGATTATTTAGCTCATTAAATGCGTATAAACTTTTAGTAGCTGATACTAAGGGTTGCGGAACAGTGCTGCTGTCAAAGCTTTTCATCAGGTAGTCGGGTAAAAACTGTGCTTGGGTTGTAGTCATTACGGCGTCGGTTGGGGCGCCCAATAATAAATCGATACCCAGTTTGCTCCAGTCTTTCTGGTTCCTGTCGAGGTATTCATGAATGGCCTGTCGAAACCGCATTCCTTCGGGCACTACTTTTTTAAAAACAGGTTTTTCTTTTTTGAATTGCACAATAATATCCCTTAGCCTGGTGGTACAATTATCAAAAAGGAAATCGTATTTGTAATATTTATTTTCTTCTCTTGCATTGTTATAAAGAAATTGCTGCATAGCAATTTTTTCTTCGGCACTTAAATTTAATAACTGCTCAGTAATACCTCTATTGGTACTTTGGTAATCAATTTTAAAATCATTGAAATAACTGGTGGATACAAAATACATCAATTTGCCCCGGATAAATTTGCTGTAAAAACCGGGGTCATCAAAACTAAAAGTGCCGTAATTAAAAACGATGTCCTGTACGCTGCTGCTGTCAATAAGCCTTAGTGCGCTGTGTCCAAAAGTGGAATACAATTCATCGCCTGGCGTACAGGTTAATAAGCTGATCCGGATATGAGAAGAATCCTGTGCAGTTAAATTGAAATGAAATAAGATTGCAATAAACCAGAGCGATATATTTTTTTTCATTTCAAAATTATTTCAAAAAAAATCGATTTTTTATTTCCAGTAAAGTTGTGAATTATCTGCTGTAATTGGGCGCTTCTTTTGTAATGGCAATATCATGAGCATGGCTTTCTCTCATGCCTGCGTTGGTGATTTTTATAAAAACTGCTTTTTGTAAATCCTTAATTGTGGCAGCGCCACAGTATCCCATTCCGGCACTCAGGCCGCCGGTATATTGATGCACTACATCTTTTAATGGACCTTTAAATGCTACTCTTCCTTCAATGCCTTCGGGTACAAATTTTTTGATATCATCTTCTACATCCTGAAAATAACGATCGCTGCTGCCTTGTGCCATAGCACCTAACGAACCCATGCCACGGTATTGCTTAAACCTGCGGCCTTCATAAATAATACTTTCACCGGGGCTTTCTTCGGTACCTGCAAAAACATTGCCCATCATTACACAACTGGCTCCGGCTGCCAATGCTTTTACCATATCGCCGGTATACCTGATGCCACCATCACTGATGATGCCCACTTTTTTACTTTTTAATGCGGCGGCGGCTTCCATCACAGCAGTAATTTGTGGTACACCGGTACCGGCCACAATTCTGGTTGTACATATGGAACCCGGGCCAATGCCAACTTTTACGGCATCGGCACCAGCATCTGCAAGAGCCAAAGCACCGGCAACTGTACCCACATTACCAGCAATTACCTGCATGGTTTTAAAATATTTTTTTATTGATTTTAGTGCATTGATTACACCCTTTGTATGGCCATGGGCACTGTCGAGACAAATAACATCAACCCCTGCAAATTGCAATGCAGCCACTCTGTCCATGGTATCTTTTGTAATACCAACACCAGCGCCTACCAGCAGTCTTCCAAAAGAATCTTTAACGGCTCTTGGGTGCGATTTTAATTTTAAAATATCGCTGAAAGTAACCAAGCCAATGAGTTTACCCGATTTGTTTACAACGGGTAATTTTTCAATTTTATTTTTTTTAAAAATCAGTTCTGCCTTTTTTAAATCGGTGCCTTCGGGAGCCGTAATTAAATTTTCTTTGGTCATTACTTTACTAACCTTATCAGTCAGGTTGGTTTCAAATCGAAGGTCCCGATTGGTAAGAATGCCTAAGAGTTTTTGGTTATGATCAACTATGGGGATGCCGCCAATTTTATTTTCTTTCATCATGCGGAAAGCATCGCCGATAGTAGCGTCGGGGCTTAATGTAAGCGGATCTAAAATCAATCCGTTCTCACTTCTTTTTACTTTTCTTACCTGGTCGGCTTGCATTTCAATACTCATGTTTTTGTGCAATATGCCCAAGCCGCCTTCTCTTGCCAAAGCAATAGCCAAAGCGGCTTCTGTAACTGTATCCATGGCTGCACTCAGCATAGGAATATTAAGCCGGATGGTTTTGGTGAGTTGTGTACTGATGTCTACATCTCTGGGTAATACCTCAGAGTAGGCAGGCATTAGCAATACGTCGTCGAACGTTAAGCCTTCACCGAAAAAATTGTTGGAATGTTTGTTAGCTGCAGAATTAATTATTGTTGCCATAGGCAAAGATAATAAAATATGATTCCAATAAAATTTTAGCAGCAAGAATCTGTCTTATTAATAATTTGATAACTTTCTTCAATTGGAATTAAACTTTAATCTTAAAATCTAATCCTAACATTCATAATTTTATTGTGAAATTTTCTTCAACAATCTATTTACAAATGAATAATCCGCTTCGTTTTCTTTCTGTATTATTATTTTTATTAGCAGGATCGATCCTGCTTTCATCGTTTGAAAGCAGGAATAGTAACGGACCAAACGAAGCGTTTAAAATGCCGTATAAAAAAGCAGGGCTCACCGAAAGGCAGGCTGCTGCTCATTTACTGGATCGTTTTAGTTTTGGCGCTACACCCAAACAAATTGATGAAGTTGTGAAAATGGGGTTGGAAAATTGGTTCATACAACAACTTGAAGGAAAAATAAATGATGATGATTTGAATGACCGCTTGAAAGAATATGATGCGTTGAACATGAGCAATGAACAAATTGTAAAAAACTTTCCAAGGCAACCTAAAATATTAAAAGAAGCCATTGAAGAAGGATTTATCAATAAAGACTCTGTTGATAAAAACGATAAAGCCGCTTACCGGGAGAAGCTTCAGGAATTTATGCAACAAAAAGGTTACCGGCCCGAGAAAGAATTATTCAGGCAGTTTATCAATCATAAAATTTTAGCTGCAGCATATAGCAATAATCAATTGCAACAAATACTTACCGAGTTTTGGTTTAACCATTTTAATGTTTCCATTACAAAAAATAATTGTGCCCAGTTTATTCCGGCATACGAAAGGGATGTAATACGGCCGCATGTTACCGGAAAGTTTTATGATTTGTTGTTGGCTACAGCACAGTCGCCGGCAATGCTTTTATTTCTGGATAATTTTAACAGCATGGGTGCCAATGATGACATGCAGAAGAAGATTGATAAATTTCAGCAAAGCGATGCTGCACAAAAGTCTGCAGGTTTAGAGCCCGAAGAAATGGAGCAGTTAAAAAAAATAAATCAGAATAAAAAAAATCAGGGGTTGAATGAAAATTATGCAAGAGAAATTATGGAGCTGCATACATTGGGGGTAGATGGCGGGTATACCCAGGAGGATGTAACGCAGGCTGCCAGAGTGCTTACGGGTTGGACAATTTTTCCTTACGATGAAAAAGGCCCGGGAAATTTTGTTAGAAAAGTTATTGCAAGAGTTGGAGAAGAAAATCTTGCAGCCAAAGGGTTTGTGCATAATGGCGATTTTTTCTTTGCAATAAACCGGCACGATACCAAAGAAAAAAAGGTATTGGGAAAAACATTTCCGCAGGGTGGTGGGTATGATGAAGGTTTGCAATTAATCAACCTGCTGGCGCATCATGTTTCCACCTCAAAATTTATTTCAAAAAAACTGGCGGTGAAATTTGTAAGCGATAATCCGCCACAATCATTGGTTGATAAAATGGCGGCATCCTTTTTAAAAAATGACGGTGATATTAAACAGGTTTTATTAACCATGGTTACTGCTGCAGAGTTCTGGCAAAAAGAGGCTTTGAATGAAAAAACAAAATCACCTTTTGAATTGGCAATGAGTACGGTTCGAGCATTGGATGCCAACATTGAAGCACCATTTATGCTCTACCAATGGATTGATAAAATGGGACAGAAAATGTATTACTACCAAGCTCCTACAGGGTTTCCGGATAGAGGCCAGTATTGGATCAACACGGGATCCTTATTAAACAGAATGAATTTTGGATTGGCATTTGCGTCTCAAAAAATTCCTGGAATCAGTTTTAGTCTGGCCGCAATAAATAATAACCGGGAGCCCGAAAGTGCCGAAGCCGCATTGACAACTTATTGTAAAATTATTATGCCGGAAAGGGATTTAGCAGAAACCATCCGGCGATTAAAACCGATGATCAATGATCCATCCATCCAGCAAAAAATAAATGAAGCTGCCGGTAAATCGAGTGCTGCAAACAGTATGCTTCAAGATGAAAATAAAATGGAGGATGCAATGAGTGGCAATAAAACGGGCGATAAAAAAATTGATGAAGAAAAACTGGCAAAAAAAATGTTGCGTAAAAAAGGCAGTGGAAGAGAAGTGGCCATGGCTTCATCGGCTGGTAATAACAGTATGTTGGCGCAAGTTGTAGGCATTATTTTGGGTTCTCCTGCATTTCAGCGGAAATAAAATTAATTGCGTTTCAAATTTTAAGTTGGTTTAAAATAGTAGAAATTTAATCAGTAAAAAAATAATAAAAATGGGTTCAAGAAAAGCATTTTTAAAACAGGCAGGGCTTGCATTATTTTCGATTGGTGTGGGAGGTGTTCCTACATTTTTAGCCAGAGCTGCCGGAAGCGATAAGTTTTTGGCGCCTTACAAAAAGAATAAAGTATTGGTATTTATTTTTCAACGGGGTGCTATGGATGGCCTGATGGCGGTGTCGCCATTTACGGATACTTATTTTCAAAAAGCAAGACCCACCTTGTTTATGGGTGCTGCAAAAAATGCGGATGGAAAATCATTGATTGATTTGGATGGACGCTTTGGATTACATCCCGGCATGGCCGCTTTCGAAAATTTATTTAAAGAAAAACGCCTGGCAATTGTACATGGTATGGGCTCACCCAACGAAAGCCGGAGCCATTTTGATGCACAGGATTATATGGAAAGCGGCACGCCATTTAATAAAGGTACCGCCAGCGGATGGCTTAACAGAGCCGCAGGTTTGTTGGGGCATGATGCTACTCCTTTCAGGGCTGTGAGTTTAACTTCTTCGATGCCCCGATCATTTTATGGAGATAACGAAACCATTGCTATCAGTAACCTTAAGGATTTTGCGGTGCAGTTAAAAGGAAATAATGTTGGCGCCAATCTGGCTGCAAAAAGTTTTGAAGATTTGTATGATCAAACCAGTTCGACTTTATTAAATAAAACCGGTAAGGAAAGTTTTAGTGCAGTGAAGATGCTGCAACAAACCAATATAAATAATTACCAGCCTGCTAACGGTGCCATTTACCCCAACAGTGCATTGGGTAAATCATTAAAACAAATTGCACAGTTAATAAAAATGGATGTAGGAATGGAAATTGCATTTGCAGAAAGTGGTGGATGGGATACGCATTATAACCAGGGAACGGATACGGGAGTTTTTGCAAGAAATGCAACCGACCTCAGTAATTGCATCGCTGCATTTTGGGCTGATATGGGCAGTATGCAGGATGAGGTTACGTTGATGACTACCACCGAGTTTGGCCGCACTGTAAAACAAAATGGTACCGGCGGCACCGATCATGGCAGGGCCAGTTGTGCATTTATTTTAGGCAATGATGTTAATGGTGGAAAAGTATTTGCTGATATGAAACCGCTTGCTGTTGAAAATTTAGCCGATGGTCGTGACCTTGCTGTAACCACCGATTTCAGAAGCATCTTCAGCGAAGTGGCGGATAAACATTTAAAAATAAATAACGATACTATTTTGTTTCCGGATTGGAAAGGAGGGAAGATTGGAGTGATGGAATAATTAATAATTAAGAGTTAAGAGTTATGAGTTTTGCTGTCATTCCGAGGAACGAGGAATCTGCTTAATAAAAAACAAATGTTGAAAAGAATTAAGAATTAAAAGTTTTGCGTTGCAAGATAAAAATTATAAGCTATAAGTTTTTGGTTTTGACTTTTAAGTTTTAAATCATTTTATAAATTTTCCCCGGCATACTTGCTACGATGCCTTGCATTTCCAGCATCAGCAAAGCCGCTGCAGTGGCGCTGCTGCTGAGGCCGCTTTTAAAATAGAGTTCATCTATTTGTATACTTTCCTGATTTTGTAAAATGGCTACTACAATTTTTTCATCTTCTGTAAGTTCAATAAAAAGCTCCCGTTGTTTTTTTATTGCTTTTTTTTCTGCAGGTTTCCAGTTCATCATTTCTAAAAAATCATCGGCAGAATTTATCAAGGAAGCCTTGTTGTTTTTTATCAGATAATTGCAGCCTTCACTTTTGCTGTCGTTCACCCGGCCGGGTATGGCAAATACATCTTTATTATAACTGTTGCCTAATTCTGCAGTGATTAATGAGCCACCTTTTATTCCGGTTTCCATTACAATCACTGCATCACTAATTCCGGCAACTATCCGGTTGCGTTTGGGAAAATTCTGTTTATCAGGATTGGTATTGCTGATAAATTCGGTGAGTAACCCTCCCTGTTCTATCATATGTTTTGCAAGCTGCTTGTTTTGAGAAGGATAAATCCGATCCAAGCCATGCGCCAAAACTGCAACAGTTGATAAATTGTTTTTGATGGCTGCTTTATGTGCAATGGTATCAATTCCAAATGCCAATCCGCTTACTACCAAAATATTTTCAACCGCCAATTCTTCAATAAATTTTTCACAAATTGTTTTACCATATTCCGTATGGTTACGGGTGCCCACCACTGCTATTATTTTAGAACAATTTAAATCGGCAATACCCCGGTAATACAATAATGCCGGACTGTCGTAACAATTCAATAATCGTTGCGGATATTTTTTATCGGTAATAAAAACCGGGCTGATTTTGTATTTTTCAAGAAATAAAATTTCCGCTTCGCTGGATTGAAAGTTGTTGAAAGACTTGATACTACTGGCTCTTACGCTTCCAATGCCATCAAGGTTTTCCAATTCTTTTTTTGTTGCCTTAAAAACAGATTGGGCATCGCCATAAATATTTATCAACGCCTTGGCATGCACATCGCCAATATTGGGAATAAGGCTTAGGGCTATCTGGTAAAGCAAATCGTTGGACATAGTTGCTTGTATGATAAAATTAAGGTTTGGGTATTTCCAGTTGTTTACAGATTAAATCGCAAAGATGCATATCAAGAGATGGATGTCGGGGTACAGTTGTTTTTTTCTTTGTTTTTGTATGCTGAAAAATATCATGCTTTGACCCATTACGACAAAGTATACAATTATTTTTTTCAAGATGTATTATAAAGTAGTTTCGTTTAACTGACATTAGCCAATAATTAAATCTTCTTCCAATACTTTATTTTCATCATTATTTTCGCTCTGCATATCTTCTAAATAAAGCTGTAATGCGTCTAAAACATTTTCTTTAGCTTCTTCAATAGAAGTTCCTTGAGAAATTACAGATGGAATTTCTTTGATGACACCTATAAAAAATTGTTCACCTTTTGAAATGACTATAGTTAGTTTCATAGTATTACTATTTTACTTAAATCTACAGCTTTTTTTTATTTTAATAATGCTGTGTTAATGGTTGCCAACCTTTTATAAAGCGTATTTGGTTTAAAGGAACCTACCCAAGGTTGGCAACCCTTGCGACAATTTTAAATGCACCCTTAATTACTGATTACACTTAATTCTGTCCGCCTGTTTAAGGCTCTTCCTATTTCTGTTGCATTATCAGCAATGGGTTTTGCAGCTCCCCAACCTTTGTGTTGCAAACGGTCTCTGGCAATTTGTTTACTACCCAATAAATAACTGATAACAGATAGTGCCCTGTTGGTGGAGAGCAGTGCATTGTCGGGGTCCTTACCAATATTATCGGTATGCCCGCTGATGAGAATTTTTAATCGAGGATTATCATTCATCAGTTGGATTACATTATCCAATTCACTCAATGATTTAGGTTTTAATTCAGTTTTTTTACTGTCGAAAAAAATGTTTTTTAAAACAATCGAAGCACCTGCTTCAATGGGTTGTAAAGGAATATCGGCTGTAAAAATGGAATCGAAAGTAGTGTTGTTAAGATTGTAGTTTTCAGAATAAAATAAGTATCCTTTTCGATTTACATTAAATGCATAATCTTTCCCAACCGGAAGGGTGGTGAGGTAATTGCCTTCTTCATCGGTTTGCAATTTGCTGTTCAATTGGCGGCTATTGATATCCGTTAGTTCAACAGATGAAGGCAGCCCGGCTTTTGTTTTTGCATCGTACACTTTGCCTTTTACCCACAATGTTTTTGGTGGCCTGATATCTTCCCTTAATTGAAAACTGTACAAATCCAGAGCGCCCCTGCTGTCGCTTCTTTCGCTGGCATAAAAAGCTGTTTTGCCATCTGCGGCAACTATCATCGAACCTTCATCATCGATGGTATTAATGGGATACCCGAGGTTTACAGGAA
>JANPAP010000321.1:0-2116 GCA_031429975.1 Chitinophagaceae bacterium | reverse complement strand
GCTGAGAAATAAATATGATTTTTTTACTCGGGTGCAAACGCCAGAACTGGCTACAGCAATCACTTTGCAGCCGGTTGATCAAATTGGTGTTGATGCAGCAATTATTTTTTCGGATATTTTAGTAATACCACAAGCCATGGGTTTGGAAGTATTAATGGAAGAAGGTAAAGGTCCTTCATTGCCCAAAACAATTGCAACTCAAAAAGATATTGATGCATTAATTACAACCGGCGTCGAAGATAGTTTGAGTTATGTAATGAATGCGTTAAGCCTTACAAAAAAAGAACTGAACGGCAGGGTTCCTTTGATTGGTTTTGCCGGTGCACCCTGGACAATCTTATGTTATATGGTTGAAGGCAAAGGCAGCAAAACATGGGATAAGGCCAAACAATTTGTGTATACCGAACCTGCAATGGCACATCAGTTATTGCAAAAAATTACAGACATAACCATACAGTATTTAAAAGCCCAGGTAAGGGCGGGTGCTGATACCGTGCAGGTTTTCGACAGTTGGGCAGGATCTTTAAGCCCGGCAGATTTTAAACTGTATGCACAACCCTATTTATTACAAATTGCAGATGCATTACAAGAAGATGCTCCGGTAATTCTGTTTCCAAAAGGTAGTTGGTATGCATTGAATGATTTAAGCAAAAGCAGTGCTGCAGGGCTTGGTATCGATTGGTGTGTTTCGCCACAAATGGCAAGGGAACTAACGGGTAACAACATCACCTTGCAAGGAAATTTTGATCCGTCAAAATTACTAGGCCCCATTGCAGATATAAAAAAATCGGTAAAGGAAATGATTGATGCATTTGGTACACAAAATTATATTGCCAATTTGGGTCATGGTATAACACCTAATGTTCCGGTTGATCATGCAAAAGCATTTGTGGATGCGGTTAAGGAATACAGCTCCCACTAACTCCACCAATAGTGGAGAAACCCATATTACAAATCCAATTTTTTGGGGATCGTGTAAAAGTTAAAAAACAAAAAACTAAAAATTGAAATCGAAAGTAAATACTGAAAGCAGTAATCTCCATCTTATCCCCCCATCGGGGGTTAGGGGGCTTTGGATACAACACATACACGATTTGCAAAACCTTATCTGTACTGCATTAGAGCAGGCAGATGGTAGTGCAAAATTTATAGAAGATGTTTGGGAAAGGCCGGAAGGTGGCGGTGGAAAAACAAGGGTAATTGCAAATGGAAAAGTTTTTGAAAAGGGCGGTGTAAATACCTCCATTGTTTTTGGTGATGTAACCGAGGCAATGAAAACGCAACTCAATATAAATGGCAAAAGATGGTTTGCCTGTGGATTGAGTTTGGTTATTCATCCTCAAAATCCTTTTGTTCCAACAGTGCATTGCAATTACCGAATGTTTGAATTGTTTAACGATAATGATGAAGTAATTGACCGTTGGTTTGGTGGTGGTACCGATCTTACTCCTTATTATTTATTTGAAGAAGATGCCAAACATTTTCATCAATCTTATAAAAATATTTGCGATCAATTTGATCCTTCTTTTTATCCAACATTTAAAAAAGAGTGCGACCAATATTTTGTAAACTGGCATCGTAACGAAGAACGACGAGGTATTGGAGGCATATTTTATGATTATAAAAAACCGGATGAAAAACAGGATACTGATTTTTGGATAAACTTCGGAATGCAGTGTGGTGCTGCTTTTGTAGATGCCTATATTCCGATTGTAGAAAAAAGAAAAGACCTTGTATTTACAGCGGCTAATAAATATTGGCAAGAAATAAGAAGGGGCCGTTATGTAGAATTTAATTTAGTACACGACCGAGGTACTTTGTTTGGTTTAAAAACAAATGGCAGAACAGAAAGTATTTTAATGAGCTTACCGCCAACAGTAAGGTTTGAATATAATTACCAACCTGACCTAGGTAGCGAAGAAGATCGATTGCAACAAGCATGTTTGCATCCCAGGGATTGGTTATAGAGGGCTGAGGTTGGATGTAGGATGTCTGATTTGTTGATGTATGATTTGTTGATGTCTGATTTGTTGATGTCTGATTTGTTGATGTATGATTTAGGATTTTTTTATGTCGGATATTTTCGAATAGCATGCACTCATAAATCAGACACACT
>JANPAP010000320.1:0-3012 GCA_031429975.1 Chitinophagaceae bacterium | reverse complement strand
CAACACATTGTTTACGGTTATATTAAACTGTCCCAATTCGTTTGCCATGGTTTTACTCCAACTTGCAACAGCGCCCCTGATGGTATTTGAAACACCCAGATTTGGCAATGGAATTTTTACAGAAGTTGAAATGACATTGATGATGCGGCCATACCCGGCAGACTTCATCGAATCAATAACAGCCTTGGTTAAAATATGATTGCAGATCAAATGTCTGTTGAATGTATTTATAAATTCTTTTTCTGTTGCAGTAACAATTGCTCCGCCTGCAGGACCTCCAGAATTATTGATTAAAATATGCACCGGATTATTTGCTACAAAAATTTCGATGACTTCTTTTACAGTTGCAGCATTATCAAAATCGGCAACCAAATATTGATGTTGCTGACCGGCAGATTTATCTAATTGATCAACCGCATTTTTTAAGGATGATTCATTTCTTGCCATCAAAACACAATTGGCTCCGGCAAGTGCTAATTCCTGTGCAGTTGCAAAACCAATTCCTTGAGTACTGCCGCAGATTACCGCCGTTTTTTGTTTTAGTGAGATGTTCATATCAAGCAAGAAATTTTTGAAAATCAAACTTAGTCAAATTGTTGTAATTTTCGGTTTACTTTATTGTTTGAAACCCTTTTATTTCCTAATCAATTTAAAAAAAAGTTATGGCCATTCTTGCTCCTTTTAATTTAAAAAAATGGGTTGATGAAAACAGGGATTTGTTGAAACCTCCAGTGGGCAACAAATGTATTTATCAACATGCTGAAAATTTTATAGTGATGATTGTTGGTGGACCCAATGCCCGTAAAGATTATCACTATAACGAAAGCGAAGAATTGTATTTTCAAATTGAAGGAGATATAGTGTTGAAAATAATTGATGAGGGTGTAAAAAAAGATATTGCCATTAACGAAGGCGACATGTTTTTGCTTCCCCCAAAAACACCGCATTCACCTCAACGAGGACCCGGAACTGTTGGGCTTGTGGTGGAAAAAGTTAGAGAAACTGAAGAGGATGGATTTTTATGGTACTGCGAAAATTGCGGCAATAAATTATACGAAGAATATAAAGTGATCAATGATATTGTAAGCCAGCTGCCTCCGGTAATGGAAGGGTTTTACAGTGATGAACACAAACGAACCTGCGAAAAATGTAAGTCGGTGATGGCGCCGCCTGTTAGGAAAGGATAAAATCTGTTTCTTGTTTCTCGTTTTTCCGTTTCTCGTTTGGATTAAGTATTTTTTGTTGGAGTAAAAATTTTTAATAGAAAAAACAAAGAATGTTGAAATGCAATATTCAATATTCAATAATCAATAATCAATGTTCAATGTTCAAGTGTACAGCATCCATCATCCAGTATCAAGCATCCAGTATCAAGCATCCAGTATCCAACATCAAATAATTTATTAACAGTTTACTCAAAATGAAGATCGATATACACACCCACATCATGCCGGATAAAATGCCCAACTGGGTACAAAAATTTGGTTATGGTGAATTTATTCATTTGGAACATCGCAACTGCAAAGCATGCATGATGAAGGGTGATAAATTATTCAGAGAAGTGGAGCCCAATTGTTTTGATGCGGTTGAAAGAATGAAAGAAATGGATGCCACGGGTGTTACCCTACAGGTACTTTCAACCATTCCGGTATTATTTAATTATTGGGCAAAACCAAGAGATGGGTTGGAAACCTCCCGGTTTTTGAATGATCATATTGCGGATACGGTTTCAAAAAACAGCAACAATTTTGTTGGACTTGGTACGGTTCCTTTACAGGATATTGAATTGGCCATTACAGAAATGGAGCGTTGTGTTACCGAATTAAATATGCCCGGCCTCGAAATTGGCAGTAATATTAATGGCGAAAATTTATCGGCAAAAAAGTTTTTTCCATTTTATAAAAGAGCCGAAGAACTATGCTGTGCCTTGTTTGTACATCCATGGGAAATGATGGGTGAGCAACAAATGCAACAGTACTGGCTGCCCTGGCTGGTTGGTATGCCCGCCGAAACCAGCCGAGCAATTTGCTCCATGATTTTTGGAGGAGTGATGGAACAGTTTCCAAAATTAAAAATTGCTTTTGCTCATGGCGGTGGAAGTTTTCCGGCTACCATTGGTAGAATTGAACATGGATATGCAGTACGCCCCGACCTTGTTCAAATTGATAATGCCATCAACCCAAGAGATTATATTGGTAAATTTTGGATTGATAGTTTGGTGCATGATGCCAAAACTTTAGAATTTATTATTGATGTAATGGGGCAGGATAAAATTTGTATGGGCAGCGATTATCCTTTTCCCTTAGGAGAGCATGTGCCCGGAAAACTGATTGAAGAAATGAATTTTGAAAAGGAACTGAAAGAAAAATTATTATTTAAAAATGCCATGAAATGGTTGGATTAAATACAATGTTTCATGTTTGAAATGCAATGTTTCTGGTTTCTTGTTGCTCGTTTGAAATGCATTGTTTCTTGTTCTTAATTGAAAGTTGAATATTGAAAATTGATTATTGAATATTTCCTACTTCCTTGCTCAACATTCCTTGTTTAATATTTATCAGTCCTTAAACAAATCCGGATAATCAGTAATAATTCCATCCACCCCCATTCTCTGCAGCTCATTAATTTTTGTTGTGTCATTCACTGTCCACGGAATTAATTTTTTTTTGTGGCTGTGCAATCTATACAGCAATTCTTTTGTAACCAAACTATAATGCGGACTGTACACACTGGGCATAAATCCCAGCTCAAGAACATGATCTCCCAACGAACGTTTATCAAAATCTTCAACTAATAAAACTGTTGGTACGGTTGGATAATGCAGATGCAGGTATTGCAAGGTTCTCACATCAAAAGATTGAATCATTACCTGTTTTTCCATTCCTTTTTCCTTAATTACTTTCATCAATAAATCAACAAATGCAGCCGGTGCAGGGTGATAAATATTATCGGTAAAAGCAGTAGTTTTTGTTTCGATATTAAAAAATGGAAAAGGCCGGTTGGTTTTAGCCA
>JANPAP010000319.1:0-2203 GCA_031429975.1 Chitinophagaceae bacterium | reverse complement strand
ACCCCCTAACCCCCTAAAGGGGGAATTAGGCGCTGCTGTTGATAATAAGTTTTCTATCCCATTTACGCCACTAATTTCTTCTTCGGCGGTGGCTGCTAAAACAATATTATAGTTCAACTCTTTTTTATCAAAGAAATAAATAAACGTTGCAATTAAACTTACCAAACAACCTCCGGCATCATTGCTTCCCAGGCCATATAATTTCCCATCTTCAATGATTGCTTCGAATGGATTTTTTGTGTATTGTGGATTTGGTTTTACGGTATCGTGATGAGAGTTGAGTAAGATGGTTGGTTTGCATTCATCAAAATATTTATTTACTGCCCAAACATTATTTAGTAACCGATTTGATTGAATGTTTTTTGATGCAAAAAACTGTTCTAATAAATCGGCCGTCTTATCTTCTTCTTTCGAAAAAGATGGCGTAGCTATTAATTCTTTTAATAACGCAACCGCATCTGTATATAATTCATCCGTATTCATTATTTAAACAAAGTGCCTTTTACATTTTGAGTTACATTATCTAACAAATCATTTGCATCTCCAATCAACACTTCATTAACACCATTATTAATGGCCGCAAATGCATTCTCAATTTTTGGCAATATGCCATCTGCCAATTTATTATTTTGTAACAAGGTTTTATAAATTTCTTTATCGATCAGTGGAATTACTGAAGATTCATCTTCTATATTTTCCAGTACCCCTTTCTTTTCAAAGCAATAAATTAATCTTGTTTCAAATTGAAATGACAATTCAATTGCCAATGCGGCAGCAATTGTATCGGCATTGGTATTTAACAGCTGTCCATCCCCGTCATGGGTTAAAGGGGCAACAACCGGAACCATATTATTATTAAGGAAAGTCATTAAATTATCAACTCTCAAATCTTCATTTTTTATATCCCCAACAAAACCAAAATCTATACCCACATCTCCTGATGCTGGGTTTTGAATGGGTCTTTTATTTGCAGGAATAATATTGGCATCGGCGCCAGTTAAGCCAATGGCATTGCAATTGAGTGCCTGCAATTTTGCAACTAACTTTTTATTAATTAAGCCCCCATACACCATCGTTACCAAATCAATAGTGGCTTCATCGGTAATTCGCCTGCCGTTAATATAGTTGGGTTCAATTCCCAATTGCTTACCGATAGTGGTTGCAATTTTTCCACCGCCATGTACTAATATTTTATTCGCATTTATCGCTGCAAATTTTTGCAGGAATGATTGTAACGCAGCGGCATCATCAATTATATTTCCGCCAATTTTTATGATAAACAGTTTACCCCCGTTCCCTGAAGGGGAGTTATTTAACGGACTTGCTTTTTGTTCAACCGTATTTTTTAAATCTGCAACAACTGAGTTTAATTTATTGAGCACATTTTCTAAATGATTTAAAACTTCATCGTTTTTAAATCTGATAATATTTATTCCCAATTTTTTAATTTCTTTTTCTCTTGCAGCGTCATAAATCTTCACCTCTTTATTTTCGTGATACCCCCCATCTAATTCAATAACCAATTTTATTTGATGGCAGTAAAAATCTGCAATATAATTTGAAATTGGATGTTGCCTTCTGAATTTTAAATGCCATTCGTTTACTTTAATAATATTCCAAAGTATTAATTCTGCAGTTGTCATTTTTGCCCTTAGCTCTCCGGCTAAATCAAAAAGTTTAGGGCTTGCTCCATAATGCATATTCCATCCGGCATCCCCCAAAGGAGCGTAAACAAAATTCGATTTAAAATATCCGCTACTCAATTTTATAATTAACTTTTAATATAAAAAATAAAATTTCACTTTAACGTTAATACTAATTGTATAATTAAAAACACTAACTATAACTCCCCTTCAGGGGATGGGGGTAACAATGCATGTAATACCGCCTGTGCTGCCCAAACCCTGTTGCCAGCCTGCTTTGTAACCAAACTGTAATTGCTGTCCAAAACCTCATCGCTCAACTCAACATTACGACGAACGGGCAAGCAATGCATAACTTTTGCATGATTCGTAACTGCCATTTTTTTATTTGTCAACATCCATGCTGCATCATTCGAAATTATTTTTCCATAATCATTGTAAGCACTCCAATTTTTTACATAAACAAAATCCGCATTTTTTAAAGCCTCCTCCTGGTTGGTAATGATGGTTGCATTTTTTGTAAATGCTTCATCCAATTCATATCCTTCGGGATGTGTAAT
>JANPAP010000318.1:0-5119 GCA_031429975.1 Chitinophagaceae bacterium | reverse complement strand
ATTGGTAGCCTGAATAATTACTTTGCCTTGTTCCTTCTTTCTTCCGGCCCGGCCACTTACCTGCTCCATCAATTGAAAGGCACGTTCATTCACCCTGAAGTCTGCAAAGCTCAACAAGCCATCTGCGTCCAAAATGCCTACCAGGCTTACCTTTTCAAAATCCAGGCCTTTAACCACCATCTGTGTGCCCACTAAAACATCTATCCGATGTTGTTCAAAAAGTTTTATCAAACTATCGTGAGCCGTTTTTCCTCTAACAGAATCGATGTCCATTCTGGCAACTCTTAGCGTTGGAAATTCAGTTTCTAAAATCTCTTCGATTTTTTCTGTACCGAAATTTTTTTCCATCCAGGCAACGGTACCGCATGCAGGACATTCCACTATTTTTGGATAAGTAGTTCCACAATAATGACAATGCATTTTATTAGAATACTTATGCAGCGTTAGGGTTACATCGCAATTTTTACATTGCGGCAAATAACCACAAGTGCCACAAATTAAATAGGGCGAATAGCCCCGCCTGTTTTGAAATAGGATTACTTGTTTTCCTTTGGCAACTTCAATTTCAACTGCTTCTTTTAATTGAGGCGAAAGCATCACTTTCCCTTTTTGAGCAACCTTACGGGTATCGATCATTTCAATCTCGGGCAATAAAACACCTCCAAACCGCTCGTTCAATTCAACCAATCCATATTTATTTTTTTGGGTATTAAAATAAGTTTCGATGGATGGCGTAGCACTTCCCAATAAAACTTTTGCATTAAATAAGGAAGCATAATAAACTGCAGCATCTCTGGCGTTATACCTTGGTGCAGGGTCGTATTGTTTATACGAACTATCGTGTTCTTCATCAACAATTATCAACCCCAATTCTTTAAAAGGAAGAAACAAAGCGCTTCTTGCCCCCAACACAATTCTTATCTCTCCCGATTTTATTTTATTCCAAAGCTCTACCCTTTCGTTATTATTAAATTTAGAATGATAGATGGCAATATTACCTCCAAAATGCAATTGCAAACGACGGATCATTTGAGCGGTTAATGCAATTTCCGGCAACAGGTACAATACCTGTAACCCTTTATTGTAAAAGCTTTCAATTAATTTAATATACAATTGTGTTTTACCACTACTGGTAACACCATGCAACAAACAAACGTTATGAGAAGTAAAACTTTCTTCAATTTTATGCAAAGCAATCAACTGCGCCTTACTCAATTCAAAATTAATCTGCATTGATTTTGGGATTGCTTTAATCCTATCGACACTTCGTTTTTTGATCAGTAAAATTTGTTTATCTGCTAGCCCTTTTAATTGTGCTACGGATGCATCCGATTTTTTTAAAAGTTGCGATTGCGAAACTTCTCCTTCGGTTTTTATTAAATGTAAATAGCTCAGCAAAAGTTCCATTTGCTTGGGTGCCCTGCTCCAGTTATTGAGCAATTCACTCATAGCTTCATCATTATCATATTGCGGATTTAATAAAACAAAATTCTCTTTTTTGCTTTTATATTTTTCGGCCAGTGCTTCCCAAACAATACAGACTTTTTTTTCTATCAAATTTTTTATAACTGGGTAAACATGGCTAATATCTAAAAGTTGTTGCACCTCACTCAAGGTTAACTGATTTTTTATTTGCAGAGCTTCAGCCACCAGGTATTCATCATTATCGAGGCCTGTAAAATCATCTCCATAATCTTCGTTGAATAATAAAATGGTTTCGCTGCTTAATTTAAAATGAGCCGGTAATGCTGCTGCCATTACTTCTCCTTCGCTGCACATGTAATAATTACTGATCCAGTTCCAAAGTTTTAATTGCTGCGGATAAAGTACGGGCTCATCATCGAGCACATTTAAAATTGATTTTGTTTCGTAAGGCGGAGCAGCTTTGTTGATTGATTTTATGATACCAGCGTACCTTTTGTTTTTACCCAACACCACTTCTACTCTGCAACCAATTTGTATTTTATCGTCAAATTTTTCAGGTATTGCATAGGTATACGTTTTGGGCAATGCCAATGGCAATATCACTTCTGCATAGCTTATTATTTTCTCTGCAAAAACAGCATCAGTAAAAGAAATTTGATTGCTAGTTGACATCTACATTAATTAATGTTGGTTGGATAGAAGTGTTTATCCAACTGGCTTTGTATTGAATTAATTTTTCTTCCATCAAATTATAAACCTTTTCTTTTAAAAATTGAACATTATGATTTGTTAAACCTTCAACACTTATTTCCTCCAAATAAATTACCCGTGATTTTCCGGGAGTAAGAGAAAAAATATTTTTATACGATAACCGATCATAAGCATCTAAAAACAAAATAGGTTTTATGTTTGTTTGCGTTTCAATTGCAATTCTGAAAGCGCCATCATAAAAATCTTTTAAGGGTTTATCAGTCATATTAAAAGTGCCTTCAGGAGCAATCACTACCGATATGCCTTTGTTTATTACAGATTTTAATTGCCTGACACTTTTTGCTCTTTTTGCAGCATTGCCTCTTTCAACCGCAACAACTGTTTGCCTGTAAATAAATCCAAATAATGGGATGGACGACATTTCGGCTTTCCCTAAAACCCTGAAATGTTGTTTTTTGATTGCCTTCATCAAAATGGGCACATCCAGATATGAAATATGATTGAATACGAAAACGTATTGTTTATTTCTGTTGTGGGGCACTTCAAAAATAGTTGAATGTCTGATACCCCAAAGTGGCATTACAATATCTGCCCACAACTGGCAAAGCTTATAAATAATATTACCACCTTTTACTTTTCCCCAAAATGAAAGCAGTACTGCAAATGGAAAAACCACTATCAATACTGCAATAAAAAGCAGGAATCCATACAGGGAAAATATCATTCGTAATAAAAATTGCAAATATTTCATATCAAATAGCGAATATAATGCCTTTAGTTTTGATGATGAGAATGAAACAAATTGATATAATTATATGCAGCGAAATTTACTCAAAAAAGGCATTTTGATTGGGTTTTAGAAGTTTTATTGAAAAACCTCTCAAAAAATTAAATGTTTTAAAGAGAAATACTTTACCTTCGCCGTCCTAAAATTAGGATATATGTTAGCAGTAGTAAAAATAGCAGGACAACAATTTAAAGTAAAAGCAGGCGATAGTTTGTACGTACCTCGTATTGCAGGTAGCACAGGCGATCAAGTTGAGTTTTCAGAAGTACTGATGACTGACAATGCCGGAAAACTTTCTATTGGCACAGACGTAAATGTTGTGGTAAAAGCCGAAATTCTCAGCGAATTAGTGCAAGGCGATAAAGTAATCGCTTTTAAAATGAAAAGAAGAAAAGGCTTTCGCAAAAAGCATGGTCATCGTACCCACTACACAAAAATTAAAGTAACAGAGATTGCTTAATTATAGTTGTAAGATTTAGTTTGATTTTTTATTAAACTAAAATCGAAATAACTAAAATAAAAAACAAAATAAGATGGCACATAAAAAAGGTGAAGGCTCGGTAAAAAACGGCCGTGATTCACAAAGCAAAAGATTAGGAGTTAAAATTTTTGGTGGTCAATCTGCCATTGCAGGAAACATAATTGTTCGTCAACGCGGCACAGTTTATCATCCTGGAAAAAATGTTGGTCTTGGAAAAGATTTTACAATTTTTGCATTAACTGATGGTGTTGTAGAATTTAAAAAAGGCAGAGGAGATAAAAGTTTTATTTCTGTAAATGCGGTAGAAGTTTCTGCATAAGAAAAGTTTTTTTTGGCAGATTGAAAAATGTTTTTATTTTTAAGTATTATTTACTAACCATTTAAATTTTAAAAACATGGCAACTGCAAAAAAAGCTGCAAAAAAAGCTGCTCCAGCAAAAAAGGCACCAGCTAAAAAAGCTGCTCCAGCAAAAAAGGCTGCACCAGCAAAAAAAGCTGCTCCAGCAAAAAAAGCTGCTCCAGCTAAAAAAGCTGCTCCAGCTAAAAAAGCTGCTCCAGCTAAAAAAGCTGCTCCAGCAAAGAAAGCTGCTCCAGCTAAAAAAGCTGCTGCAAAAAAAGCACCAGCTAAGAAAAAATAATTTTCTAAAAGCTAATTTTATAAAAGAGTCCTGGCAAATTGTCGGGACTTTTTTTGCTTCAAAATTTTTCAGTAGCCTTTACTTATTTCCCCAACATAAGCCGTTTTTTAATTATCATTACCTTTACATTTCATAAGTATTTTACTAATTTCAACATTATGAATAACGCCCAAATAGCAGACTCCTTCTCACTCTTAGCCAAATTGATGGATATTCATGGCGAAAATAGTTTCAAAACAAAAACCTATGCATCAGCAGCATTTACTATCGACCGGCTTCCATTGCAATTAAGCGAAACGCCCAGAGAAAAAATAGTTTCAATAAAAGGAATTGGAGAATCAACCGGGAAAAAAGTTATTGAATTATTAGACACTGGTGAGCTTAGCATATTAAATGATTTGATTGCAAAAACTCCCGAAGGTATTTTAGAAATGATGGCGATAAAAGGAATCGGTCCAAAAAAAATTGCAACCATTTGGAAAGAAATGGAAATTGAAACGGTGGGTGAATTATTATACGCCTGTAAAGAAAATCGATTAAAATTATACAAAGGCTTTGCAGAAAAGACGCAACAAAATATTGCAGAAACGATAGAATATTTTTTAAAAGGAAAAGGCAGTTTTTTATTTGCACAAATAAATTTGCTTGAAATACCGCTAAAATCATTTTTTGAAAAATTATTTTTAAAAAATAAAATTGAATTTACAGGAGCATTAAAAAGGCAATTGGAAATTATTAGTGAAGTAGAATTGGTAATTGATGATTCAATTTTTGAAATTGAAAAAACATTAAAATCAGTTGACGATTTTGAATTGATAGAAAAAAATGAAACCGATTTATTGTATCAATCAATTGCAGGTTTTAAAATTCGATTGCATGAAAGTGATCCATCAACTTTTATAAAAAAAGTATTTTTAAAAAGTTGTTCCCCTGAATTTAAAGAGGCATTTGAAATTTCATTTTCTTCTATAAATTACACAGCTTGTTTTAATGAAGCAGACATTTTTAAAGCTGCTGAATTAAATTTTATTCCAGCTTATTTAAGAGAAAATCCTGACACTATAACGCTTGCCAAAA
>JANPAP010000317.1:0-2362 GCA_031429975.1 Chitinophagaceae bacterium | reverse complement strand
TGCCGGCGCAATATGGTGGCAGGCTTTCGAGTGTGCTGGATATTTCTATGAAGGAGGGCAATGATAAAAAATACCAGGTTGAAGGCGGTATTGGGATGATTGCATCCCGGCTTTCTATACAAGGCCCGATAAAAAAAAATAAGGCTTCTTTTATTATTTCGGCTCGAAGAACTTATATCGATGCCTTAACAAAACCATTCATTAAAAAGAGCAGCCAGTTTTATGGATCGGGTTATTATTTCTACGATTTAAATGCCAAGATGAATTATAAATTTTCTGAAAAAGACCGCTTATACATCAGCGGATATTTTGGTAGAGATGTATTTGATTTTGTAAATGGGCAACGGAGTTTAAATGTAAATATTCCCTGGGGCAATGCCACCGGAACCATCCGCTATAATCATGTTTTTAATAAACGCTTGTTTGGAAATACCACTGCCGTTTTTAATAATTATAATTTTTCATTTAAGGCCGCACAAAATAATTTTGCTGTTAAACTTGCTTCCGGAATCAGGGATATTAGTTTAAAACAAGATTTTGATTTGTATCCATACAGCGGGCATAAAGTAAAGTTTGGAGGGTTGTATACCTTTCATAAATTCACGCCATCGGTTGTAAGTGGCAACCAGGATTCGGTTGTTTTTAAACCGCTGAATGCACAAAATAAATATGCTCATGAAGCCGCATTGTATGTGCAGGATGAGTGGGAAATTAATGATCGAATAAAAATAAATGCCGGGCTCCGGTACAGCTTTTTTCAACAGGTTGGGGCTTACAAAATTTATACAAAGGATGTCAATGGAAACCGTACCGATAGTACGGTGTATGGAAATGGACAGCCTGTAAAAACATATGGGGGATTGGAGCCCAGGCTAACACTACGTTATGCATTAAATGATGAAACTTCTTTAAAGGCATCAGTAACCAGAAACCTTCAATACATACATTTAGTTAGCAATGCAGGCACTACGTTACCTACCGATTTATGGGTGCCGAGCACTTATAAAGTAAAGCCACAAATAAGTTGGTTATATGCTGCAGGCTTGTTTAAAAATTTTAAGGACAATAGTTTTGAAACTTCGGTAGAACTGTATTATAAGGATATGCAAAATCAAATTGAGTATGAAGAAGGCTATACTCCCAATACGCTCGATGACACAGAAAATTCTTTTACGTTTGGAAAAGGAAAAAGTTATGGCGCCGAGTTTTTTATAAATAAAACCAAGGGCAAATTAACCGGTTGGATAGGTTATACCCTTAGCTGGACATGGAGAAAATTTGCTGCATTAAATTTTGGAGAACAGTATCCGGCTAAATACGATCGCCGTTCCGACTTGAGTATTGTAGCGTTGTACGAATTAAATAAAAGATGGAAACTTTCAGCATCATTTGTTTATGGAAGTGGCAATGCCGCCACCTTACCGCAACGTTTTTATTTTGTAAACGGCATACTAACGCAGGAGTATAGCCGCATAAATGAATACCGTTTACCGGCCTATCACCGCCTCGATTTTTCTGCAATCAATACCCCTAAAAAAAATGAAGGAAGAAAATATAAAACCGAATGGGTGTTTAGTATTTACAATGTTTACAGCAGGCAAAATCCCTATTTTATTTACTTCGATCAAACAGGAAGTATAGCCGAAGGCAATTTAAAAGTACAGGCTAAGCAGGTTAGTATATTTCCAATAATACCAGCAGTTACCTTTAATTTTAAATTTTAAGTTTCTAAAAATTATCAGCGAACAAAACCCTGGTAGGTAATAGTGGTTTTGCTGGGTAATGTAGATTTATCAATAGATGTAGTTTCAATATTGAAATTAGTTGCAGTCAGCAACAACACTTTCCACCGCTTAGTATCATTACCAATTTTTAATTTGATGGAATCGGAGCCTATAAAAGCATATTCTCCATTTAAAGTGGAGGAGCTGTTGAAACAATATTTTAAATTGGAGATGCCATCAAAACTAACATAGTTTTCAACTACTGGCCGCCAAGGTACAGTGCTGTCTTTGGTTGTACCGGTTGCGCCATCATAAATTTTTAATCGGATGGCATTAATGCTCCATTTACCGGAAGCCTTATCAAGTGTTATGGGGTTATCAATTCCTTTTTTGCAACTGATTAAAGTCATTAAAAAAAAACCAATTATTGTAGAAATAAATTGTAGCTGTTTTTTCATGGGTATATGAATTTACCCCTTGATAACGTAAAATAAACTTGATTATTGTGTTTTTGGCTTGTGTATAAAATGGATGGTGCCACTGTTTTTTAGATCGGATGAAATTCGTACTTCATATCTTTTTTCGCCATCTCTTATCACCATCAAAGCTGTGTTAGGAGGGATTTCTCCAAGATTTTC
>JANPAP010000316.1:0-4947 GCA_031429975.1 Chitinophagaceae bacterium | reverse complement strand
TTGTTTACAAGATTTCAAATTGATAAGATGAGGGGCAGAGAAATTTCTGAAAAAATATTTTGGGGGGGGTAAATACGGTTATTTTTTTTGGCTATTTATTTTTGATCATTAATAATACTGCAAACTGAATTCAAACTGATGCTATTTTCTAAAAAAATCAATTGGATGTTTTTCGAAAAATTTTAACTGCCAAAATATTAAACATTAAAAAGGAAAGGCTTGCCAAACTTAATTTTAGCATGGCACTATTTTCAATTGAATCATAAATGAAATAAATACTCAATAACAGAAAGCTAACGATTGTAATTTTTGCCCAAATTTTCATAATATAATTTTTAATTTTTTAATGAAGAGTGATTATTAAACTCTAAAAAAATTAATAAATAACGACCAGATGTTTTGACCTGCCCGTTATTTATTAAAGTACAAATTGATGAATATAAAAAAGGATTTTGTAAGCTTGACAAATGTCCATTACTGTTGAAGTTTTATTCAAACAACAACAATATTTCAAAACAAAATTATAAGAAGATGAGAAAAATATTATGTCTCAATTACTTTTTTTTTATCCACTTCCATAGTTTATAAATCACATACGAAAAAAGTGAAAAAACTGCTAAAGTATATAAAATAATATTCAAATCTAAGCTTGCCATTTATTTTGTTTTAATTGCTAAAATATTAATAACCACTACCATTACTAAATCCTTTTCTTTTACTGAATAATTTTTTGAGGATACCATAAAACAAATTACCAATAAAGAAACTGCAACTACAATTGCGGTATCAATTAATTTAAGTTTGATTGATTTCATATGTTGATTTTTAGTTTACCAGTTGATTGATGCCCTTCTGGCTTTCGCTTTTTACTTTCCAAAATAATGCTGAAATTGCACCAACGAAGCAATAAAAAAGCGTCGGGGGTTCTACAGTCTTTGTTTCATAACTGTAATAATTTGCAGCTAATTTTTCTACCTGAAAGAAATCAATCCAATAAGTGTTATTTTTTTCGAACCTTTCTAAATATGAAAACAATTACAATTAATATGATTCCAAAAATCCAAAATCCTTGTCCTGGTACTGAAGCCAAAAAATTCATAACAATAAAATTTATAGTAAAAAAAATAAATGTATTTAATATTATTTGAGTATTCGAAATTTTTACTTAAAAGTTTTACTTCTTTATTTCGCTTTCCTCAAAAAATTTACTCACAATTAAATTATTATTTTCATCCTTAATTATGATTTTCATTGCTTCTAAATATTTATCCGTAAAATCCCTTAATCCTTCTCCTTCCAATTTATAATACGAACTACCTTTTTCATCAATTTGAGATACTTTTTCAATTAATAGTTCACTTACTAAAATTCTTAATTCTCCAATTTCAACTTTATTGTGGTCTAATAAATTCAAAAAATCCTCAAACTTTTCAAAATAAAATTTTACAGGATGAATATTATTCATTGAATTGGACTCTTTAGAAATCATATCGCACCTACATCCTACTAAACCAAATGCTTGCCATGCTCCGCATGAAGCCCCAGATTGGCAACAAAAACAACAACTCATAAATACTCCTTCAGCAGAACAAACTGTTTGTTCTGGTTTACATGAACAATTTGCCATAGCACGTTCTGCTTCTTGAGCGAATAAGGTTGAGGTAAACATTGTAATAAGTACTACTAAAATCTTTTTCATTTGAATAAATTAATTTTTCCCTACTCGTTTTATAATCCGGTTTTCGGGTTAGCCGCAGCAATAGTTATTAATGTAAAAAATAAACAAGCGCTTGCATATTTTTTGGCGGTAGCCTTTTCAATAATAATTGATAACCCAAACCTACAGCCTGCTGCTATTTGCCACAGTAGAAAAAAAACATTTTTTCAGGGTATTTTCCTCCCTGTATTAAAAATTTATTTTGTATTGCAATGATAAACATAAATTTAATTACAATATTTTTGTTGCTGTAAATAATTATTTTACGTTTACAAATAAGGGTTGATTGGCATATTTAGCCAGCGCTTATTTTATAAAATTGCTTACCACAAAAAATACACAGTTTGATACGATTATTACTTGCCGACGACCATATTCTTTTAAGGGATGCACTGGCCGATTTTTTAAATAGCAAACCCGGTTTACAAGTAATTGCAAGGGCCAAAAATGGGCTGGAAGTTATGGAGTTATTGGGGGGGGGTATAAACCCGATATCCTTTTACTCGACCTGCAAATGCCCGGCATGGATGGGTTTGAAACCGTAAGCTGGCTCAATAAAAACCACCCTCAAATAAAAATAATCATCCTCAGTATTTTTGATGCCGACATTGCTTTAATACGGTTACTAAAAGAGGGCATTGCCGGATTTTTAAATAAAGATGCAGAGCCTGAGGAATTATTAAAAGCCCTCCGGTTGGTTTATGAAAACGGGTATTATTTCTCAAAGCCCATCAGTAATAAAATGGCCCTGCTTTTTAAATGCAATAAAAATGGCCAGCTTAATTTTGAAAAGTCGCATTTAAGTGAAGCAGAAATTAAATTTTTAGATCTGGCTTGCAGTAACAAAACTTATAAAGAAATTGCCAATGAGTTAAAACTATCCGTAAGGATCATTGACCACTTTAGGGAAAATCTTTTTGTAAAATTAGGCGTAAAAAGCCGGGTAGAACTGGCCATTTTTGCCATCAGGAATGGTATTACTAATAATTGAAAGCAGCTTTAATCAATCAACTTATTCCGCATGCCGTACATAATAAGTCCGCCAATGGTTTTGGCATTTACTTTCAGCTTCATGTTTTGGCGGATGGTTTCAATAGTACGGGGACTAAGGAAAATTGTTTTCGAAATTTCTTCGGTGGTTTTATCCTCGGCCAGCAGTTTTAATATTTTTAATTCCTTTTCGTTAAACTGTACCGTAACAGTATTGCCGTAATGATGCCGTACATTTTTCTTTTGCAATAGTTTACCCATTACGGCCCGGTTTACCAGGTCGTTAAAATAAAAATCATCGTTCATACAGGTAAGTATGGCGTTGTAAATTTCTTCGGGATCGGTTGTTTTGGTAAGATAAGCGTTGGCACCCATTTCCATCATCTTGCTAATCATCTGCTGGTCGTCGTACATGGTTAGTACAATAATTTTGATGTCCTCGTATCCTTTACGTATTAACTCAATGCCGTTAATGCCATCAATTTCGGGCATCCGGATATCCATTAATAAAACCTCGGGTTTTTTGATGGATATTTTATGCATCATATCTTTTCCATCTTCGGCCTCCCAAATCATTTTTAGGTTTTCTTTTCCTGATAATGCCATCTTAATGCCATCTCTGAAAATTTTGTGATCGTCGGCAATTGCAATTTTTATTAAGTAATCGGAAGGGATAGCCATATCAAACGAGGTTGTTTTGTAATATTTTGATAAAATTAAAATTAGGTATTTATGCCTAGTAAAATCAAATGTTCTGTATAAATTTTTATAGTTTTTTTTACTGAAATATATAAACGGAAAAAGCATTTTTTTATTGCGTAGTACCCCTACGTATTTCCACTTGGATAGTTTACATAAAATGTAAGAATACTACTACCGCTGCCGTAATAACATCAAACAAAAAATAGGGTAGTTATGCTGCTGATTGGGTGATGAAGCCCTTTTATCTTTGTAGGGTTGATTGGCATTGGATTATTTACTTGATAGTTTCGTAAACTGATTATCCAGCCCCATTAAAAGCTGAGTAATCGCATCAAGGAATGAGTTACTCTGGTAATTTTTTGAATCCGATGCCAATCAACATTTTTTATACTTCCGCAGCTTTTGTACAATTCCCTTTCACACTGTTTTTAATTAGGCAATATTTTCTCTTAACTTAAATTTGCCCTTTCAAAATCTCCATTTAAACTCAGGATTTTTTATTGAATTACACCTCTAAGTATTTCTACGTTCGTAAAGTTACTGATGATTTTAATAGTAATTTTACTATTTTCAACCCGTAGATTTACCTTATTTTATAAGTTATTTTACTTGCGATTTTTACTAAAACCCTTACTGGCATAGCTTTTTGGCGTTTTTATGGAAAATACTTGCAAAGTAACCTGTTGGTAGAAGAAAGATTTACTAGGAAGTTTACAATACGAAACTATCAAGTAAACCTTAAAAAATTATCAAATTATGTGGCACCTTTAAATTAAAACCAAAACTAAGTAAATTTTGATATTGTACTAGGGTTAGGTATATTTGAAAAAACAACCTACTATTTTACAGAATCTAATTTATATTACTTACTTAGCTGAACTACTGCCTTTAATTCTATGTTTAATATTTTTAAAAAAAATAAAGACTATAGAATTAAAGGTATTTTTATATTACTTATTAGTGTTTTCCATTTTCTTATTAATTTCAATTTATTTCAGAAGGTATTTAAAAGACAGCCCACATCAAATTCTTGTAAATAGAATATTTCTAATTACTGAATTTTCTTTTCTTTCACTTTTTTATTATCACAACCTAATTTTAAAAGCAAAGAAAATTTTGCTTTCAGTTTCAGTAGTATTATTTTTTATTTACTCTGTTTATGATTTTGCACTAAGTAAAACTGGAGAATTCAGCTTTATTCCATTAGTAATTGAATGCTTATTTTTTTTAATTCTGATTATCCTATTTTTTTATGAAAATCTAAAATATAACATCTCTAGTTTTCTTTACACATCCGCTATTTTTTGGATATCTATAGGGTTTTTAATTTATTTCTCGGGAAACTTTTTTTTATTCCTATTCTCAAAAACAATGTTTTCTAATCCTGAATTCAGATTCCAGTATACAATTATTTATGGTACAGTGACAATTATAAAAAACATTTTTATTTGCACAGGAATAATTGTTAATACCAACTCTTCAAATAATCAGAATTCAAATAACAAAACAATAGATATCGATCTTGGTACGTTTAATCC
>JANPAP010000315.1:0-17063 GCA_031429975.1 Chitinophagaceae bacterium | reverse complement strand
GCAAAAAAGAAAATTCTAAAAAATTTTTAAGATATAAAATTTTAAAATAGCCGTTGTAATTTTGCAATGAATAATTTTATTTATGTCGCAGCTCAACATCACCACCATACAAACAAATCTTGTTTGGGAAAATAAAATAGCTAACCTGCAAATGCTGCAGGATAAAATAAATGCTATTGAAGAACGAACCGAGATTGTAGTATTGCCCGAAATGTTTAGTACCGGATTCAGTATGCAACCACAATTGTTTGCTGAAACAATGGAAGGTGATACCGTTGACTGGATGAGAAGAATTGCTATTGATCAAAAAATAATTTTAACCGGAAGCCTGATTATAAAAGAAGAAAATAATTTTTTTAACCGGCTTATCTGGATGTTGCCCAATGGCGATTTTGGATTTTACAATAAGCGCCACCTGTTTGCATTTGCCGGCGAAGATCAACATTACAGTGCTGGCAATAAAAGATTGATAGCATCTGTAAAAGGCTGGAAAATTAATTTGCAGATTTGTTATGATCTGCGTTTTCCGGTTTGGTCCAGGCAAACCCACACAGCAGCCCATCCACAAATCGGTATCGAAGAAAAAACAGCACCTGAATACGATGTATTAATTTATGTTGCCAACTGGCCCGAACGACGCAGCCATGCCTGGAAAACTTTGTTATGTGCAAGGGCTATCGAAAACCAATGTTTTGTTGTTGGTGTAAACAGGGTGGGCACCGATGGCAATAAAATTTATCATAGCGGCAACAGTTTAATTATCGACCCATTGGGCGAAGTGCTCTATCACAAATCGGATGATGAAGATGTTTTCAGCATTACTTTGCAAAAAGAATGGCTGGATGAAGTGCGTGCAAAATTTCCTTTTTGGAAAGACGGCGATAATTTTACGGTAAGTAAATAAATTTATTGTTTACCCTGCCGTATCCATTCTTTTACAATCAACATTTTACGGTCTTGTTTTTTTCTGATGCCTTCAACAGTTGGCGGAATAGAAATATCCGGAATTACACCACTTCCATTTTTGGGTACATGTTGATATTGTACCAATCTAAAAAATGGCAATCGAACTTTTAATTTGGTTACCGGTAATGTAATATCCGGAATAAAAATTCCGGTATTGCCATGCCAGCCTCCACCGGTTTCTTCGCCAACAAGGCTGATGTTTTCCTGCCCTTTTACAGTATTGCAAAATAAAGTTGAGGCCGAAAAAGTTGCGCCATTTATTAACACATAAACCTTCCCATTAAAATGATGATTTGATTTTGGTTTAAACAAATGCCGCTCCCAATATCCAAAATGATAATTACCATCACTTCGTTTTTTTGAAAGAAATAATAATGCAAAATTACTTAAGCAGGCATTTTTAATATAGCGGTTGTAGGGGCTGAAATTTTTTGAAATGGAGTAGGCTGTATCTGCAACTTTAAAAGATTTATTGCTTATATATTTTGCAAGTAATACATACATATTGATATCGCCACCGCCATTGCTTCTTAAATCCAGAATCAGATTTTTAGATTGCTGTTCTTCTATTTTTTTAAAAGATTTTTTTATAAAGCTACGTAAATGCCTGCCAGCACCGCTGCTAAAGGTATTGATGATTAAAGTGGCCGTTTGTAAACTACTATCGAAACTTAAAAAACGATCATCATCAATTTTCATTTTTTTAAATTGTCGCTTACTTATTTTTTCAAACGGTTCTATTTTATTTTTTTTAGTTGAATCAATTTTAGGGCTCCATAAAGGAATCAATATTTTTTTTTCGTTACCGGCACTGTCAATATATCCCACCCGGTAGTTTTTAAAAATACCAAAAACATTCCGGTGATAATAAGGAAAATTACTGCTGATGCGGATATAATTTCCATTGGTTGCATAGCCATCCAGTGGCAGGTATTGAAAAATAGTTTGAATGATTTCGTGACTGTTTTGATTGTTGATGGAACTGATAACAGTACCCGGTTTTAATACAGAATCTTTTTTATTTTGGTTGGCAACAACAACCATTGTATCGCCCCAAATTTTTAATTGTAAAGGGAAAGATGGAATCACTTTATCTTTTACAAATTGCCGCCAATTATCACTCATTCTAAAACTGGTATGGCCGCATCTTATTTTTTGAGTGAGTGGTGCCAGCACTTTCCAGCCAAATTGCAGCTCCGTCATACTGTCTGCAATATTATTATACAAACTGTCGAAATAAAAATTCATGCTGTCTTTTGGCGTGTACCAATAAAGCGCCGGATGTTTTTGTTCCAGGATATTTCTTAGTAAAGTATAATCCTGTTGCAGCTCCTGCCGGGTGAATTTTTTTTCGGGATTATAATTTTTATTTGATACAGCACAGGAAAAAAGCAGGGAGCAACAAATACAAATAAATAAAAGTCGAAGAGGATTCATAAAAGAATAATCAAAAAGTGTAAGGGTGAAGTTAAGTTGCAATTTTGATTTTTGATTTCAATTGCATCCTACGTTTTTCCAGATAACTGTGCCATAAAATAAATGCTGCAATTGTTCGATAGGGCTTCCAGTTTTCGGCTATTAGTAAAATAGTTTCTTTGTTTGTTTGTTGTGGTAACCACATTACTTCTTTAATACTTTTTATTAAAGCAATATCGCCGGCGGGAAACAAATCGGACCTTTGTAATGCCATCATTAAATAAACATCTACGGTCCAGTCGCCAATACCTTTTATATTTTTTAAACACAATCGGATTGATTCATCAGTCGCTGTTGAAAGTTGTTTTAGATTGAGTTGCTTATTTAAAATAGTTGCCGCCAACTGTTTTGCATAAATTATTTTTTGCCGGCTGAAATAACAGGATTTTAATTCCACATCTGTAAGCAACATTATTTTTTCAGGCGTGATGCTACCAATTTTTTCTTTTAATTTATCGAGTGCTGCTTTAGCAGAAGCCAGCGAAACCTGTTGTTCTAAAATGATATGGATCAGTGTTTCAAAATTGGGTTTACGTTTCCAACAGGGGGGGTAACCATGTTGTTTAATAACCGCCTGCAATGCCGCATCTTTTTTCGACAATTTTTTACACAGTGCTATAAAATTGTTTTCAGTAAAACTATTAATTGGATGCAACAGTTATTTTTTTTCTTTAAATTTTTGGATAGCTTTTTTTGTAAAATCACTTAACACCAACCGGCCACTAATGGCAGCTCTTTCTTTTAATAATTCGGTCCAATGCTCGGTGCCTTTCCAGAATATTTTTTTCATTTCGGCCATTGCATCCGGGCTGGAATGTGCCAGTGTATTGGATAAATAAAAAATAGATTCATCCATATTTTCAATCGTATCGTGTAATTCCGAAAATAAACCTTTACGTTTTGCCCAATCACTATTGCGCCATTTTGTAGCATCAATGGCCAATGAACTAAAAGCAGCGGTGCCAATTTTTCTTTCAACAGCAGGGCCAACAACAAAGGGCCCAATACCTACTGCCAATTCACTCAGTTTTACATCGGCTGCATTTACTGCAATGGCGTAATCAACAGCAGCAGCAAGGCCTACGCCTCCACCTACGCATTTTCCCTGTATGCGGCCAATAATAAATTTGGGGCACTTTCGCATAGCGTTTATTACATGGGCAAAGCCACTAAAAAATTTTAAACCTTCAGCTTCATTTTTTATAGCAACCAACTCATCAAAAGAAGCTCCGGCACAAAAAGATTTTTCTCCGGCACTTTTTAAAATCACCAATTTGGTTTCCTTGTGTGTTCCGGCAAAATGAATTTCATGCGCCAACTCTTCTAAAATTTTCCCCGGCAGCGAATTGCTTTGCGGATGAAAAAATTCGATGGTAGTTATGCCTTGATGGGTTTCGGTTTTTACATACCCATTATTTTCTGCTTGTATCATAAAATAAAATTGAGGTTAATTATTGTAGTTTCTTTTTTACCATTGTTAATATTGTTGCCACACCGGTTACTTCATCGGTTTCATCAAAAAATTCAACCAACCATTTTACAATTCCTTTGTCAATATCATCGCCTTTTTTAAAATCTTCAAGCTTTTCAACAACTCTTTTATCATTCGGTAATTTTTCTTTGCAGGTAAAACGGATGTACACTTCGGCGCCGGGATAAACCGGTTTTGTAAAACGCAATTCATCAATTCCGTAATTTAATAACACCGGATTAATTTCATAGCTGTCAACAAATAATCCTGCAGCCAAGCTCATAATAAAATATCCATGTGCCACCTGTTGCTCAAACATGGTACCTGTAAAATCGGTAGTTTTTATGTGGGCATAAAAATGATCGCCGCTTAAATCTGCAAAACGGTCAATGTCTTCGCTGGTAATGGTTCTTTTTTCAGTTACAATTTGATCGCCGATTTCTAACTCTTCAAAATATTTTTTAAAGGGATGCTTGCCGGGATCTTTACCAGTTGCATTGGGTTGAAAAACATGGGTGATTTCAGTAATGGTGGTTGGCGATCCCTGCAATGCAGTACGCTGCAGGTAATGCTTTACACCTCTAATGCCGCCCATTTCTTCGCCACCGCCTGCCCGGCCGGGTCCGCCATGCACCAATAACGGTAACGGTGAGCCGTGGCCAGTACTTTCTTTGGCGCATTCATTATTCAACACTAAAATTCTTCCATGATGGGTTGCGGCTTCAACAACATATTGCCGGGCAATTTTATAATCGGCGGTTACAATTGTACTCACCAAACTTCCTTTGCCCAATTTACTTAATGCAATGGCATCATCCATATTTGTATAAGGCATTAAAGTGCTTACTGGCCCAAAGGCTTCAATATTGTGAGGCTCAAAACTATTATGAGGTGTTTGATTCAATAATAAAATGGGGGAAAGAAATGCGCCTTTTTCAGCATCCGCATCAACCACTGCAACACTATCCAAACTGCCATAAATTATTTGTGAGGATGCTAGTAACTTTTGTACCTGGTCTCTTACTTCATTGCGTTGTGTTTTACCAGCAAGACTGCCCATTCTTACCGAACTATTTAATGGATTACCAATTACGGTTTGGCTCAAAGCCTTGCCCAGTGCTATTTGTATAGCTTCTATTTTATTTTCAGGAACAAAAATTCTACGGATGCCGGTACAACGTTGTCCCGCTTTCAGCGTCATTTCTTTTCTGATTTCTTTTATAAAAATATCCCACTCCGGCATTCCGGGATTTACATCATTGCCCAATACAATGCAATTCAAACTATCGGCTTCCATGGTAAAGGAAGTATTCTCTCGTAAAATTGTTGGATTACTTTTTAACAGCAAACCTGTTTTTGCGCTACCGGTAAATGTTACCACATCCTGGTAGTTTACATGATCCAGCAAATCGCCGGTGCTGCCACATAATAATTGCAAAGCGCCTTTGGGTAAAATATTACTGGCAATAATTTCTTTTACTACCGCTTCGGTAAGGTAACAGGTAACCGTAGCCGGTTTTACAATACAGGGCATGCCCGCCAATAAATTCACCGCAATTTTTTCGAGCATGCCCCAAACCGGAAAATTAAATGCATTGATGTGTACCGCCACTCCTTCTTTAGGTGTAAGGATGTGAGTGCCCATAAAAGTTTTATTGGGGCTCAGGTTATGGCTTTCGCCATCAATACAAAAAACTTCATCCGGAAATTTTCTTCTTAAAGATGCGTTGGCAAAAAGGTTTCCGATACCACCTTCTATATCTACCCAGCTATCGGCTTTAGTGGCGCCGGTTTGATAACTGATGGCATAAAATTTTTCTAAATGATTGCGTAAATAAAGGGCAAGGGCTTTCAGCATATTGCCTCTTTGATGAAAAGTCATTTTACGAAGGACCGGATTTCCTACTGTGCGGCCATATTCAAGAATTTGTTTAAAGTCAAAACCACTTGTACTTGCATTGGCAATAGGTTGCCCCGTTACAGCATTAAAAAGTTGCTGGCCGTCAGTATCACCCGTTATCCAATTTCCTTGAATGTAATTTTCAATTTTCATTAAAAGTATTTAAACGCTAAGGTAGGATAAAACGAAAAAGGCGAATAACAGGAATAGCAGTTTTTAAACTGCGGTTTAAATCAAACTAAATTGCCGGGCATGATGCACAACATGTTTATAATGTAGCAGCACCCATTCTTCAAAATTTAAATCGCCAAAAACAGGATGTTGGGTTTTTAATTCGGGGTCCTTTTCAAAATACAATACAAAATCTTTTATTTCTATTTCCAACTGCTGTATAGCTTCCTCCAAGTTTGAAAACCTTACTGGAAAAGGTTCTTCAGGTAACATGGGAGCTTTTGTATTTTCTCTAAATTCTTTATCGCTCAGCAAAAATTCTTTATACTTTGGTAAATGCTCCTCGGGAGTTACTAATTTAAAATGCATTTTATTGGTAGAAACCCGAAAGAATCCGGCAACATGTTCAACCATTTGCTGTGTATTCATCTTTCCCCAATTAGGGGTAGCATTGGAATCAATATTTTTTAAAAGTGGAATAAACTCCCGATAAATGAAATCAAATTTTTGTTGGTTCATGTTGCATGGTTTATAAATTTAAAATAAAAAAAGGCAAACCTTGTAGGCTTACCTTTTTAATAATTCAAACTGTTGAATAGTTATATTTTTTCATCAATTACTTTACAAAGCCTTTCAAAAATATTATCTACCGATCCTTCGCCTTTTATCATTACCACTTTGTCAAATGTTTTATAGTAATCTGCCACAACCGATGTTTTGTTATGGTAAACTTTAATTCTTTCCCGAATTACATTTTCGTTGTTATCATCACTCCTATCGCTGGTTTCGCCTCTTTTTAATAATCTTCTTATCAGTTCTTCTTCTGTAACATCAAGTGCCAACATTACGCCGATAGATGTTTTTTTAAGTTCCAGTAATTTATCCAAGGCTTCTGCCTGTGTAGCAGTTCTGGGAAATCCATCAAATAAAAAACCTTTGGCTTCAGGATTGGCATCTAAGGAAGAGCTGATCATACCAATTACCACTTCATCGGGTACCAATTGGCCTTTGTCCATTATTTTTTTTGCTTCTAACCCCAAAGCGGTTTCCTGGGATATTTCCGAACGCAATAAATCGCCGGTACTAAGGTGTTTTAGCCCGTATCTTGAAATCAATTTTTCGCTTTGCGTTCCTTTACCACTGCCCGGCGGGCCAAAGAGTATTAAATTGAACATATTTATAAAATAACCGTTGTTATTGATGGAAAGTAACAAATATAATATTTGAACTTTAAAAATCCGTTAACAATTTTTGCAAACGTTTGAAAAACTACTTATTTATTTTTATCGTACTTCAATAAAACAATTTATAGATTTAAATTCAAAAAAAATGAAATCGATTTTTTATTTATGTATTATCACGGCCTGTTCTTTAACAGCCTGCTCACAAACAAATTCAAACACAAAAAAATCTACTGATATGAGTAATAATGTAAACAATTCGGTTTATTCAAAAACCGATACCGCAAAAGTTCTGTTACCGGAAGAAGAATGGAAAAAAATTCTTCCGGAAGATGTTTTTCAAATAGCCCGTGAAAAAGGAACGGAACGGCCATTTACCGGAAAATATGATAAGCATAAGGAAGTAGGTATTTATTATTGTATGGCATGTGGCAATCCCTTATTTAGCAGTAATGGGAAATTTGAAAGCAGTTGCGGTTGGCCAAGTTTTTTTGAACCTGTAAAAAAGGGTAGTATTATTTACGCTCCAGACAATGCTTATGGGATGAACAGAACCGAAGTAATGTGTGGCCGGTGCAAAGCACATTTGGGCCATGTGTTTGAAGATGGGCCACCCCCAACTGGTTTGCGGTATTGTATTAATTCGGTAATTCTTGATTTTGAAAAGGCTTCAGACGCCGATAAAAAATATAAGACTAACCAATAGCGGATTGCGTTTTCATTCATTCCACTTATCCATTAGTTTTTGCGGGCTCATATTTTTTATTGATATTGAGCCAAACAAAAATTACATCGATGAAAAATGTTTTGATTGCCCTATTCAGTATTTTGTTTTTACAATCTGCTGCACAACAGATTTCCTTAGACCGTTTTAAAAATTTAAAGCCCCGTAGTATTGGTCCGGCCGGAATGAGTGGCCGTGTTACCTCTATCGATGCAGTAGTAAACAATCCGGATATTATTTATTTAGGCACGGCATCTGGTGGTGTATGGAAAACAGAAAATGCCGGGAGTACCTGGCTGCCCATTTTTGATGAGCAACCCATATTAAATATTGGTGCAGTAGCCATTCAACAATCAAACCCAAATGTACTGTGGGCAGGTACCGGAGAGGGCAACCCCAGAAATTCATTGAATATTGGCGGCGGCATTTATAAAAGTATGAATGCAGGCAAAACCTGGAAAATGCTGGGGCTTGAAAAAACAAAAAATATACATCGAATTATTATTGATCCGGTAAATCCCAATACGGTTTATGCAGCCGCTATAGGCAATCCTTATAGTGAACATCCCGAAAGAGGTGTTTATAAAACAACTGATGGAGGAGAAAGTTGGAAATTAATTTTACATACCAACGATACCAGTGGCTGTGCCGATCTGGTGATGGATCCTACCAACCCCAATAAATTATTTGCCAATATGTGGCAGCACCGTCGTACGCCTTATAGTTTTAAAAGTGGAGGACCGGGAAGTGGTTTTTATGTAACCTATGATGGCGGTAAAAACTGGAAAAAACTGGGTAAAGAAGAAGGGCTTCCCGAAGGGGATTATGGCAGAATTGGCATTACCATTTCTACCAATGAGCCAAAAAGGGTTTACGCAATGATTGAATCAAAAAAAAATGGATTGTACCGTACGGATGATGGTGGCTTTAATTGGGAATTAGTAAACAGTACCGCTGCCGATGTAAGCAATCGCCCATTTTATTTTCAGGATATCAGGGTTGATCCAAAAAATGAAAACAGGTTGTATAATATTTTTCAGAAAATATCAATGAGTGAGGATGGCGGAAAAACTTTTAAAGTAATTATTCCATATAGTGGTATTCACCCCGATCATCATGCATTTTGGATTCATCCCAACAATCCCGATTTTATAATTGATGGAAATGATGGCGGTATCGGCATCAGCAGGGATCGTGGCCGCACCTGGAAATTTGATGAGCAATTACCAGTAGGCCAATTTTATCATATCAATACCGATAATCAATTGCCGTATCATGTTATGGGTGGCATGCAGGATAATGGAAGCTGGCGTGGGCCTGCTTATACATGGATTGATGGCGGCATCCGAAACTACTACTGGCAGGGCCTTTGGAGCGGTGATGGATTTGATGTGGCACCTGATCCAGAAAATGAGGATTGGGTGTATGCAATGAGCCAGGGAGGTGAGCTGGGAAAATACAATGTTGCAACCGGCGAAGAAATGAATTTGCAACCACCCATACCGGATTTAAAAACTAGGTTACGGTTTAATTGGAATGCTGCATTTGCAATGGCACCCAATAACCCTAAAACAATTTATTACTGCAGCCAGTTTGTACATAAGAGTACCAACAAGGGAATGTCTTGGCAAATTATTTCGCCCGATTTAACTACCAATAATCTGGAACAACAAAAGCAAGATGAAAACGGTGGGCTATCCTTAGATATTACCGGAGCCGAAAATTTTAATACCATCTTATGTGTGGAGCCTTCATCAAAAGATGAAAATATTCTTTGGGTTGGTACCGATGATGGGAATGTGCAACTTACCCGTGATGGTGGAAAAACCTGGACAAATTTCCGTGGAAAAATTCCGGGTATGCCAATGGGCGGATGGATTCCACAAATTAGGGTAAGTCGTTACAATGCTGCAGAAGCAATGATAGTATGTAATGATTACCGCAGGGGCGATTTTAAACCCTATATTTTCCGTACAAAAGATTTTGGCAAAACATGGGAAAGAATGATTGATGAAAACAAGGTAAAAGGGTTTGCATTGTGTGTAATTCAAGACCCAGTAGAACCCAATTTAATTTTTGTTGGAACCGAGCAAGGGTTATGGATAAGCTTTGATAATGGGAGTAGTTTTCAGCAATGGAAAAATGGGTATCCATCTGTTTCAACCTACGATTTAGCAATTCAGGAAAGAGAAGCGGATTTATGTATCGGTACATTTGGCAGAGCCATTTATATTATGGATGATATTCGTCCATTAAGAAAACTTGCTGCAGAAAAAGGCATTGAGCCCGTAAAAAAAATTACTCTATATCAACCTCCAGTTTCATACAAAGCAAGATTTAAAAATAAGTTGGGCTACGATTACAGCACTTGGGGTTTGTATGAAGGCCAGAACAGAACCCGGGGAGCTTCATTTACTTTTTATGTTAGATATGCCAATGATAGTTTATCAACCATAAAAAATGAAAAAGTAAAAATTGATTCAATAATAACGGATACCAGTAAACAGGCAAAAAAAGGAACAGACTCTGCATGGGTAAAAATTTATAGTGAATCAAATGAATTGATAAGAACCCTGAAAGTAAAGGCAGATACAGGTTTCAATAGAAGTTTTTGGGGATTTGAAATGAAAGGTATCCGTCAACCCGGATCGGCCAAACCAAAAGAAGGTGCCGCAGAGCCAAGGGGGTCACTGGTGTTTCCGGGAAATTATAAACTGGTAGTTAGCATGGGAAAATCATCCGATTCAACCCTATTGGTTGTAATGCCCGATCCGGTTGCTCCCGAAAAAAAGGAAATTTATGATGCTAAAATGGCGGCATTAAAACGCATAGAAAAAAGTATTGAGAAACTGGTAGAAATTACAGACCAGTTGTTGGATGCGGATGAAACGATTGCTAAAGTTGAGTCGGCTTTAAAAAATAATGATACCAAAGAAGCCGACAGTTTACGCAAATCTGGCAAAGCAATGACAGACTCCATAAAAAAAATCCGCAATTTTATAATGGGTACTCCATTAGAAAAGCAAGGTTATGGTGCAGTTTATGAAATTACGGTTAACAAAAGAGTTCAGGAGGCTAGAGGAGAAGTATTGGGAAAAGATAAAATTCCAGATGTACAAGAATTTGGATTGATAACAATGGCCGAAAGACTGGTTACGGATGCGATTAAAAAAACAAATGAATTTTTTAATGGAAAATGGAAAGCCTATCAATTGCAGGCCGATAATACTCCTATGAAATTATTTAAGGATTATAAACTAATGGAATAGCAAATACCTTATCTTAAAAATCTGCAGTAAGGTTGTTACTTTCAGTAGATTTTTTTTTACCTGTATTAAAAATTAGCTTTGCACAGAATAATTAATTATTGTTCATTAATAAAATACTATGTCCTCAAATCAACTTAGCCAGCTGGCCGAAACACTTATTGGATCTGAAATTGTAAAGCTGGGTGCAGATATCAAAGCAAAAATTAAAGAAGGAAATAAGATTTATAATTTTACCATTGGCGATTTTGACAGTTCTATTTTTCCTATTCCTTCCGTATTACAAGATGAAATTATCAAAGCGTTTAATAATAAATATACTACCTATCCTCCGGCAGATGGTATTACCGAACTAAGGGAAGCAGTTGCAGAATTTCTTTTGCAAAGAGAAGGGTTGCAGTATACTACCGATGAAATTTTAATTGCAGCCGGTGGCAGGCCATTGATTTATGCAGCTTACAGAGCAATTGTTGATAAGGGTGAAAAGGTAATCTATCCCGTTCCCAGTTGGAATAATAATCATTATGTACATTTTACCGAAGGCGAACATATTTTAGTGGAAAGTAAAAAGGAAAATAATTTCATGCCTACTGCGGCAGAAATAGCACCTCATTTAAAAGGCGCTTCTTTATTAGCACTTTGCTCTCCCTTAAATCCAACGGGCACAACTTTTACTAAAGAAGAACTGGAGGCTATTTGTGATTTGGTGATAGAGGAAAATAACAGCAGATCTGAAAATGAAAAAAAATTATACCTACTTTACGATCAGATTTATTGGACACTAACTTTTGGAAATACACAACATTACAATCCGGTTTCACTACGACCCGAAATGAAAACCTACACGGTTTTTATAGATGGTATCAGTAAGTCGTTTGCGGCCACGGGTGTAAGGGTTGGCTGGAGTATGGGTCCGGCAAATTTAATTGCAAAAATGAGAGCTGTTAATAGCCATGTTGGCGCCTGGAGCCCGATGGCAGAACAAAATGCAACGGCTAATTTTTTAAAACAAACCGAAGCGGTAGATAATTATTTTGTACATTTTAAATCAGCATTAGCAGAAAGGTTAAATCGGATTTATGAAGGAATCATTCAGTTAAAACAACAAGGATTTCAGGTTGATGCCATTACGCCACAAGCGGCCATTTATTTAACCATCCAAATTAATTTAAAAGGGAAAAAAACCAGCAATGAAATTGTTTTAGAAAAGCAAATAGATGTAACAGCTTATTTATTGGATGAAGCAAAATTGGCAATTGTACCTTTTAGTGCATTTGGCGCTTCGGCAGAAAGTAATTGGTATCGATTAAGTGTTGGAACCTGTAAGTTGGAAGAAATTGATGAGATGTTATATAAATTAAAAACAGCCCTTGAAAGGCTGTCTTAAAAAAATATAAATTAAAATTAGTTTTTACAATTTAGAAATACAAAAGGAGTTAATTCCTGTAATCGAATGATATTTTTAACCATCGATCCTGATTCAAAAATTTTGTATTTATTAAGATCGATTACTTCATGAGCCGAAGCAATGTTTTCCATTTGTTCAACATTATAAAGCATTTCATGAAGCTTCTCTACCTGATGTTCAATAGCCTGCGGACTCATCAGTTCTTGATTGAACATTACAAGTAAATCACGGTTGATATTGTTCATGTTTATAAAACAGGTTTTAAATTTATTACTTAGTTTTTAGTATCCTACCAACCCTTTTTTAGTTGGGCATCCACATTGGCTTTTTTTTGCAGAACTGCAACTGGTTGCCAAAATAGAAACTACCAAAACAAGCAATAAGGATATCTTAAAAATTCGATTCATAAAGTCAATTACCAAATTAAACTAATTAAAATGAATTTTATTGCATTTATTTATGATTATTTCTAAAAATAGTATAAATACTACAAGAAAAACCATTTTGGTTGCCCCAATGGATTGGGGTTTGGGTCATGCAACAAGATGTATTCCCATAATCAGGGAATTACAAATAGGTAACAATACAATTATTATTGCTGCAACTGGAGCTGTAAAAAACTTGCTTCAACAAGAATTTCCAGCGCTGGAAATAATTCCATTACAAGGTTATAATATTAAATTCAGTAACAATAAAAAACTGTTTGCATTAAAAATTTTTACCCAACTGCCTAAAATATTATTTACAATAATTCAAGAAAAAAGATGGCTGAAAAAAGCCATTAAAAAATATAAAATTGATTTGGTGATAGCTGATAACCGGCCAGGATTATATCATGCATTCATACCAACCGTTTATATTACCCATCAACTCTGTATTAAAACCGGAAACTGTATTACCGAAAATATTGCATCAACAATTCACCGTTATTTTATTAATAAATTTAAATACTGCTGGGTGCCCGATTTTGAAGGCACCGAAAATATTGCAGGTGAATTATCGCATTCGAATAAAAAATTGAAGCATGTAAAATATATTGGCGGCTTGTCTAGATTTGAGCCTTTGGAAAATATTCAAAAAGAATTCGATCTCTTAATAATCCTATCGGGTCCCGAACCGCAACGAACCATTTTTGAAAATATATTATTATCGCAACTCGATAATTTTAATGGTACAATTTTATTTGTAAGAGGCATCCCAGGGCAAAATAACTTTACAATCGAAATAGAAAAATTAATTGCTTTAAATAATCAATTCGTTTTCAAAAATCATCTCACCGCTATTGAACTTTGCAAAGCCATACAACAATCGAAAATGGTAATTAGCAGAAGTGGATATACCACCGTGATGGATCTTTTAAAACTGGGTCAACCTGCAATACTGGTACCAACTCCCGGGCAGGCAGAACAGGAATACCTGGCAAGTTATTTATCCAACAAAAACATTTTTTATTTTATTCAACAGGAAAATTTTTTGCTGAAAGAGGCAATTGCTAAAGCAACTGCAAAAAATAATTGTATGCCGATGTTTGAGATGGAACTTTATAAAAAAACGATTCAGCAATTACAGCAATTATTGTAAATGATTAATTAAGCCCAAATTATTTTTTAGTGAATAACAACCTAAAAGCACATGCAGGATTATTAGGCACCAATCTTTTTTTTGCCATCAATCTATCTGCAGTAAAATACCTTACCGGAAATAATTTAATGCAACCATTTGGCATCAACCTTATCAGGGTTGCAGTAAGTGTATTTTTATTTTGGATGTTGTATGTTATAAATCCCAATGGTAAAAAAATAGAACGAGCAGATGTTCCAAGATTTATTTTATGTGCAATTACAGGCGTTGCAATAAACCAAATGTTGTTTTTAAAGGGCTTGTCACTTACCTATTCCATTCATGCTGTTTTATTAATGCTAACAACACCTATTTTAATTACCATTATTGCTGTATGGTTGCTAAAGGAAATAATAAATCTGAATAAGATAATTGGATTGGGCTTAGGTATCAGTGGTGCCATAGTTTTAATAAGCTCACGCCAAAATACGGGCAGCGGCGATCATGTTTTACTGGGCGATCTGTTAATTATTATCAACGCCGTTTCTTACACTTTCTATTTCATTTTAGTAAAACCACTAATGCTGAAATATAATCCTGTACAGGTTATTAGGATGGTGTTTACAATCGGATTGTTTTTTGTGCTGCCTTTTGGATGGAAAGAGTTTACCGAAATAAACTGGTTAACACTTGGCAATATTGGCTACACCTGTATTGGATTGATTGTAATTGGTGGAACATTTTTAGCTTATCTTTTTAATGTATATGGGATAAAGATTTTAGGAGCATCAGTAGCCGGAGCATACATTTATATACAACCAGTTTTTGCTACAATTATTGCCATGATATTTTTAAAAGAAGCATTAGAGTTTTATAAATTAATTGCAGCAGCGTTAATTTTTACAGGCGTTTATTTGACCAATAAAACCACAGGCAATAAACCTTAGATAATTTAGGCAGGATAAAGAAGTTTAATTTATTTACCGGAACAATTTTTTTTGAAGTGAATTATTTTATCGCCAAAATAATTTCATACTTCCATAAGTTTTCTTGCAGGGCCTTATATTGGTAATAGCCGCATTTGTAATGCGTTTTTGCAAACCTCGATACCTTGGGATGAAACAGATTATACAGTTCGGATGGAATTGCTCCCAGCAAAGCGGTATAATACATTCGCTTTGCACTCTTCCTTATTTTATCGGTATAATTAAAAGATTGAACATTACAGAAGCCTTGTTGAGTAAGGGTATTGCAAAATGACGTTACTAAATCAAACTGCGAAATACTCCAGGTGCTTCCCCATTTTTTCATCCATAAATTTTTGTCAATTTGTTTTTTGTGAGCAATAAAAAAATCACTCAAAATAAGTCGCCCCCCTTTTTTTAATAATCTAAATGCTTCTTTTATAAATTGTGCTTTGTTGGTTGCAGAGGATACGCTTTCGCAGGCCCAAACCACATCAAAAGATTCGTCTTCAAAACTTGTTTGGGTATAATCCATCAAATGAAATTGTACTTTATTGTTAAGTCCTTTTTTAATTGCGTTTAAAGATGCAAACTCAAACTGTTTTTGGCTAAGCGTAATGCCTACAACATTTGCACCCACCTGATCAGCAAGAAACATCGCAGCTCCGCCAACACCACTACCTGCATCCAATACCTTATCGGATGCTGAGATGTTTGCTAATTTCATCAATGTCTTGTTTGTATTTACAAGCGACTCGGCAAAACTATTGATACCTTCTTCCCAAATTCCGTAATGAAGTGAAAGATGGTTATCTAAGTTCCACCAACTTTGGTAATGATTAAGGGTAGTATTGTAATAGTCTGCAACATCTTTATTGGTAAACATATTTCTGTGGTTAATAATAGCTTGGCTAGATATTTTTTGGGTAGTCGAAAAATAAAAACTCTTTTTTTGCTTGTACAAAATTTCCCCAGTTAGTTGAATAAATTTTTACCGCAAAAATTCCACAAGTAGGCATATTATCTAATTGCACATTTTCGGTAAGTAGATTTACAAATTCCGTTATCCCCGGATTGTGAGAAAAGATGGCAACCGTATTGGCAGCGTCATCAATAGTTGAAATCACTTCAAAAAATGTATTAGAAGGGGCATGGTATAAAGCGGGTATAAATTTTATTTGATCAGTTTTTATTTCATAAACAGATGCAAATAATTCGGCTGTTTTTTTTGCTCTTTTTGCCGGACTCGAAACCAATAAATCAATTGCTATATTTTTCTTTTGTAACCTTTTAGCCATTGCAGGCGCATCGTTTAAACCACGATCATTTAGTGAGCGATCAAAGTCGGTTAAAACGCCATTCTCCCAACTGCTTTTAGCATGCCGAATTATTAGAAGTGTTTTGTAACTCTCATTACCAGATGGAGAGTTAACATTTGAAGTTGATTTTTTTTCAATCATTTCGATGATAATTTGGGACAAAAAAAAATTCTTTAGGAAATAGAGATCAATAGCCTCTTTCATTTTTCCCTTCCATATAATTTATAAAGGCTGTATTGCATACACGGTTGCCACCCGGTGTTGGATAGTTTCCTGTAAAATACCAATCGCCGGTATTGGTTGGGCAAGCCAAGTGTAATGTTTCTATTGTTTGATAAATTACATCAACCGGAATAGTGATTTCATTGGGGGTTATCAATTGTGCAATTTTAGTTGAAATCTGTTCCAAACTAAATGGCTTATAAATTCGCCTGACAAGGTTTTCAGTATGTAGTTGATTGTTTTTTTGCAAGGCTTTGCAATCATTTAAAATTTCATCCAAAAGATATTGCAGATTGTTTTCGTTGAGCAATGCAATGGCTGCTTTAAAAGCAATAAAATCGCCTAATTTGCTCAAGTCAATTCCATAACAAACAGGGTATCTTATTTGAGGTGACGATGAAAACACAATAATGCGCTATTGTTTTAATCTTTCA
>JANPAP010000314.1:0-4809 GCA_031429975.1 Chitinophagaceae bacterium | reverse complement strand
CCATGCAGGTATCTGCTGTGATGTTTTTATATTCCAATATCTGAGTATCCCATACACTGTGCAGGTTTCCCGATACCAGTGGAGATGTAATTTCTACTGAATTCCCACCCCTGTCAGAGCCATAGCCATTGTGCATTGGCTGGTGTAAATCACCTACCAAATGAAAAATTAACAGGATATCTCTTCTTACATCCTTTTTTTTCATGGTCAAATGATTCCTTAATTCCATAACGGCTGTATGCATTATGGTTAAGCTGTTCCGTTCTTCGGTTGGTGTATAAGTGGTTCCTTTTTCCATATTAATATAATGCCAGGACCGCATGTAATTATAATAAGTGTTGCTTCTTTGATCATCCATCCAATTGGCAGCTTCTTCAAAACTTAAGTTACCAAGATAACTTTGTACTATAGCCCTAGTAGAATCATCTAAAAGCCGATATGCAATCTGTCCAACAATATCATGCCCTGTTTTTCCCCAGGCAAAACTTGTTTTAGTAGATGTAGATAGAAGTAATGCAAACAAAATTGGAAATAACCCTTTTTTCATATGTTTATTTAAATTTTATTTTTACAAATTAAATGCACATTTATTTATAAAAAGCAGCAAATTATTTATTTAACGACTCCTTATGGCTTATACACTAAAATTGTAAGTGGTTTTTGAATTAGAATTCGAAGGTAATTACAAATTTTGTAAAATAATTCACTTAAATTGCATTTTTGTTATTTTATTCCTTTTTATTTGCCATTATTTTATTATATAAATTTTGCTAAATAGATTGCATTAAATTATAAATTTGCTTTTTTAACTAAATTAATTATGCTTAAAAACAACATTGGTCTTGTGGCTTTATTGCTCTTTACAAGTTTTAATCAGCTGGTTTTTTCTCAGGTAACGCCAAGCAATAATCCAGTTGCTGCTCCAAGAGCCGATACTACAATTATTGACGATTTGAAAGATAATTTGCTGGATAATATTCCAGTGGTTTCTCTTGATGAAAACGATAATGAGGATGGTAGTGCTCAAAACATTTCATTGCAAGCTAATACCGGCAGGGATCCTTTTCACCGTTACGCCGGCTTTAATTTCATTGCAGCCAGGTTTAGATTACGTGGTTATGATTCGGATGCATTTGGAACTTTAATGAATGGGGTAGCCATGGAAAATCTGGATAATGGATTTACGCCATTTGGATTATGGGGCGGTTTAAATGATGTGTTGCGTAACCGCCAGAATACATATGGGCTTCAGGCAAATAAGTTTTCTTTTGGAAATTTTGGGGGTGCTAATTTTTTAGATACCCGTGCATTTAAGCAACGGCGTCAAACCAGTATCAGTTATTCAAATTCTAATAGAAGTTTTGTTCATAAACTAGCAATAACCAAATCAACCGGATTTGATAAAAAAGGTTGGGCATTTAGTATTTCTGGTTCTCGCCGTTGGGCTGATGAAGGCTTTACTGATGGCACTTATTACGATGGTTGGTCTTTTTATGCCGGGGTTGATAAAAAAATAAACGAACGTCATATTCTATCATTTGTAGCATTTGCAACACCTACCGAAAATGGCCGCCAGGGTTCTTCAACCGATGAGAGCAGGGCAATTGCAAATGATAATTATTATAATCCATATTGGGGTTATCAAAATGGCAAAAAAAGAAATGCAAGTGTTGCAAGATCTTTTCAACCTTTTGGAATATTAACTCACGACTGGAAAATTTCGCCTAAAACCAGTTTACTAACTGCTGCATCTTATACATTTGGAAATCGTAGCACTACAGGTTTAGACTGGTATAATTCTGCTGATCCAAGACCGGATTATTATCGTTACCTGCCAAGTTATTTCACAAATCAAGGTGAATATGCCGATCAGTACCTTTCACTTTTAAATAATGTAAACCTGCGTCAAATTAATTGGGATGCATTGTATAATGCCAATTATATCAGTAAAGGAACCGTTGCAAATGCAAATGGCATCCCGGGAAATACGGTTACGGGTAATCGGTCGGTTTATATTTTAGAAGAAAGGGTTACCAATACCCAACGAATGAATTTTAATACAACCTATAATACTTCTGTAAATAAACATGTTGATATTTCTGCAGGTGCCAGTTATATCAATCAAAAAAATAATTACTACAAAAAGGTAAATGATTTATTGGGGGGTACTTTTTATGTGGATGTAAACCAATTTGCAGAAAGAATGTTTGCAAGTGATAATAGTGCCGCACAAAATGATTTAAACCGTCCAAACCGTATTTTAAGATCGGGCGATAAGTTTGGGTATGATTACAATATCAATATTAAAAAAGCTTCTGTTTGGGCACAAACAATTGTTAAGTTCCGTAGCATTGATTTCTTTTTAGGAGCTGAACATACTTACACTAGTTTTTATAGAGAAGGCAATGTAAAGAGTGGATTATTCCCAAATAATTCTTACGGCAAATCTGCCAGTCACGATTTTTATAATTATGCATTTAAAGGAGGGTTAACCTATAAAATCAATACCGGTAATTATTTCTTTGCAAATGCATCTTACGAAACCAGGGCACCATTTTTCGAAAATGCTTATTTAGCACCTCGTACAAGGGATTTTGTGCAGGATGAATTAAAATCTGAAAAAGTATCTACGGTAGAAGCTGGATATATATTAGTAACACCCAATGTTAAATTTAGAGCAGTAGGTTTTTATACAGAATTTAAAGATCAATTAAATGTGATGACTTTTTATAACGATGCAGTTAGAAACTTTGTAAACTATGCTATTAGTAATATTGGCAAAGTTCATCAGGGAGTTGAGTTGGGAGCAGAGGTAATCGTTTATAAAGGGGTTACTTTAAATGCAGCTGCATCAATTGGCAGGTATCGTTATAACACCCGTCAAAACGCTGTTGTAACATTTGATAATACTTCTGAAATTGTTTCAAGAGATCTCGTTTATTCTAAAAACTTTAATGTGCCAACACCACAGGAAGCATATACTTTTGGAATAAATTACCGTTCACCCAATTACTGGTTTGTAAATGTTAACTTTAATTTTTTCGACCAGATGTGGCTTGATTTTAATCCGTTGAGGAGAACCGAAGCTGCAGTTGAAGGTGTAGTTAAAGATTCACCAAAATGGAATGAAATTATCGATCAAACCAAATTATCCAGTCAATATACATTGGATGCTTTTTGGGGATATTCCTGGTTAATGAATAAAAATAAAAACTTTAAGCATTTAAAGAAAAGAACCTTTATGGCATTTAGTTTGGGCGTATCTAATATTTTAAATAATACAAACATTGCTTCGGGTGGATTTGAACAATTGCGTTTTGATTTTGCAGAAAAAAATGTAGATAAGTTTCCGGCTAAAAAGTTTTATGCATTTGGTACAACATTTAATGCCAGCATCGCTTTAAGATTTTAAATAAAAAAAAAGTAAAAACAATAAATAAAAAAATAAACCATGATTAATTTTTTTAAAACCTCACTTACTGCAATCTTACTTACCATTGCTGTAATAACTGTTAGCAGTTCTTGTAAAAAAAGTTTTGATGCACCTCCTGGAGAAGCTGCACCGGTAAACCTTACAGCTAATTATACCATTGCTCAATTAAAAGCAAGGCATACCGTTTCTGGTTCAATTGATTTAATATCGAATGCAACAGATTTATTAATCAGGGGTATCGTTATTGCCGATGACAAAAGCGGTAATTTTTATAAAACTATCGTAATTCAAGATGCAACTGGCGGTATTTCAGTAAGCATTGATGGAACTAATTTGTACAATTCATTTCCAATTGGAAGAGAAGTATTTATTAAATTAAACGGTTTATACATTAGCGATTATAACAGCATGCCTCAGTTAGGCGCTGGTATCCAAACTGGATCTGCATTAACATTAACGGATATTTCTTCGGCAAATCTTAGTAAATATGTAACTAAAGGAACTTTGAATAATGTTGTAGTTCCAGCCGATGTTACTGCTGCTGCTTTAACCACCAGCATGCAGGACCGTTATCAAAACACTTTGATACGTTTAAGCAATATGGAATTCGCTTCTGTAGATACTTCCAAAACCTATGCAAGTGCTGGAGTTTCATCTCCATCTGCCGCAAGTTTTAAATTGTATTCTTGTGCATCTACAACTTCAAGTATTGAATTACGTACTAGTAACTATGCCAATTTTGCTGCAATGCCTTTGGGTAAAAGAAATGGTACTATCACTGGTATCTTTTCATTATACCGTACTACCAAACAATTTGCCATTCGTGATACTACTGATGTAAAGTTTTACGATCCACGTTGCGGCAGTGTATTACCACCACCGCCACCACCAATTGGAACAATTTTGTTGAGTGAAAATTTTGAATCTCAAATAGTACCGACTGCTGCTCCATATAATCCGGTTAGCATTACAGGTTGGAACAACTTAATTGAAACAGGAACTGCTAAAATTGAAGCAAGATCTTTTGGAACACCTGTAAATAAATATGCACAGATAAGTGCATTTGGATCAGGAAATGCAGTTAGCAGAACGTGGTTAGCAACTAAAGCTATTAACCTTGCTACCTACACAACCAAAACACTTACATTTGATACAAAAGCTGGGTTCCATAATGGTGCAACATTAAAAGTGTTGGTATCTACAGATTATACCGGCACAGGCAATCCATGGGCTTCTACAGTTACCTGGACAGATATTACTGCAACTGCAACCTTATCTCCAGGATTAGCTACTGGTTATCCAGCAAATTATACTAGCTCTGGTAACGTTAGTTTAAATGGTTATACAGGAACAATTTATATTGCTTTCAGGTATGA
>JANPAP010000313.1:0-1606 GCA_031429975.1 Chitinophagaceae bacterium | reverse complement strand
ATACAATTTATGTGTATAATAATTCTGGTCAATTGATGCATTTTCAAAAACTGAATCATCAAAACCAACTTCAAGTCGAAAGCATTCATCTTACCCAACCCTTACTGCTAGGAAATTATAAACTGATTTTTTACAACAATGAAAAAACAATGGCAAACTTGAATCTGATGATTCAATAAATTATTCAAGTTTCAATTCCTTCATTCAAACATTGATTGATTAATAAAAGGGGAACTGAAATAATTTAATAAAGCACCATTAAATAGTTTGACAAAAAAAGCTTCAATATTTTATTGAAAACCCGGCTGTTTGATAATATATAAAATTAATTTAAAAAAGAGAATACTTAGCTTGTCATGGCGACAAAGGAGCCATCTGCACAACAATGGTAAAAAGCCCAAAAGATGGCTCCATCGTCGCCATGAAAAATTTCTTACAAGTGCCACTAACAAAAATTTCCGCATAAAAAAAGGATTGTATAATCACAATCCTTTTTTGTTTTTACTGATAAATCTGCAGTACAATTTTATAAATCGATCTGTTTAAATTTTGGAACCAGCAAATGCATGATCAGCCATGCTGTTAAATAAGCCGCTCCGCAAATAAAAAACATGATATAATATCCAGTTTGAATTTGCCCGATGCTTTCATAATACACAAACATTCTTTTTTGAACCAGCACCGAAAGTAAAATCCCTCCAAGGCCACCAAACATACCCCCAATACCGGTTACAGAAGCGGTGGCTTTTTTGGGAAACATATCCGATACGGTTGTAAAAATATTGGCACTCCAAGCCTGATGTGCCGCTGCTGCCAGCCCTATTACCAAAACTGCCAGCCACATATTTACCGAGCCGGCCATTTGTGCAAATACAATGGGCAAAACCAAAAAAGCATAAATCAGCATACTTGTTTTTCTTGCTTTAAAAACGGGCATCCCTTTATTAATCATATTCATGGGTAACCAGCCACCACCAATACTTCCAATACTTGATATTACATACACCAGTGCAACAGGAATAGCAATTTCCGTACTGCTCAAATGGTATTGTTTCTTTAAAAAATCGGGTAACCAAAAAAGGTAAAACCACCAAACAGGGTCGGTTAAAAACTTACCAATGGCAAATGCCCATGTTTGTTTAAACCCAAGCAATTTACTCCACGAAACTCTTTCTGTGTTTTGTTCCTGCTGTGCATTATCAATATCACTATGGATATATTCAAACTCTTCTTTAGAAAGTCTTTTTTGTTTGGCGGGTACTTCGTAATAAATAAACCAAAGTATCAACCAAATAAAACCAATTGCACCGGTTAAAATAAATGCCCATTGCCAGCCATATTTTTCTGCAATAAACGGAACCGTTAGTGGAGCTATAATTGCACCAATGTTTGATCCACTGTTGAAAATGCCTGTAGCAAAAGCTCTTTCTTTTTTTGGAAACCATTCGGCTGTTGCTTTAATGGCCGCCGGAAAATTTCCAGCCTCAGTAAGTCCCAAAAAAACCCGGGCAATACTAAAACCAACTGTACCAGTTGCAAATGCATGGCAAACTGCAGCCACACTCCATAAAGCGGTGGCAAGTGCATATCCGATCTTGGTACCCAG
>JANPAP010000312.1:0-5266 GCA_031429975.1 Chitinophagaceae bacterium | reverse complement strand
ACTGCAATTAATTGAACATTATTATTCGCTATATCCTGTTTTGCTGTCCAAAAATTATAAGGCGTAAATAATCCAAATTGTACTCTAAGTCCAACAAAGAGAAGTCCAAATAAAATTATTATTAAAAGTCGGAATGTAAATTTTCTTTTCATTTTTGTTTGTTAATAATTTATAGTGCCTCGCTATGGCTCCTGTCCTCAACCATTCTTCCACTTTAAAATGCTTTTATAAAAATTAAATACGCAGGCAAACAGAACTTATGATTCCAAAGAAAAGTATTACGAGGGTTATGCTGTTGTCGAAAAAAGTAAAAGGTTTGGATACATTGATGAAAGTGGCAAGGAAACAATACCGCTGATGTATGACTATGCTTCGGAATTTAGTGAAGGTTATGGCGGAGTGAAGCTGAATGAAAAATATGGTTTTGTAGATAAAACCGGTAAAGTAGTAATACCGTTGATGTATGAAAAAACTGGATTTATTTTTAGAAATGGTTTTGTCAGCATGATGCTAAATGGAAAATGGGGACTAATTAATACAAAAGGAACTATGATTATTCCATTTAAGTATGAAGAATCATTTGCTGTTTTTGAAGATTTAGCGACTACCACATTAAATGGCAAATGGGGTTTCATTGACATTGCAGGCACTGTGGTTGTACCTTTTAAATACGATAGAGCCTTTAGATTTTCAGGCGGTGTTGCTCCTGTACGCTTGGGCCTTTACTGGGGATATATTAATAAACAGGGAGTAGAAATTGTGAAGCCCATTTATACAGATGTAGGCTATTTTATTAACGGAAAGGTAAAGGTGACGTATAACGGTAAAGTGCTGTATTTTGATAAAACAGGCAAGGAAGTAAGTGAATAATTTTGTTGCGGAATTTGTTTTCAGAAATTTGAATCTTACAACTTTTATTTAAACACTTTTATTCTTCCGCAACTTTATCCTTTCCAAACAGCAAGGCATAAAAAGGCAGACTCATCTTGGTTCTAACCATAAAAAATAATCCCACACAATACAGGGTGCTGAAAAGAATTATTGAAAAGCAAATGGATTGAATAATCAGTCCATCAACATGCTTTTCCTGTAATGGCAGGGTAGCAATTACTGCAGCCCCCAATCCTTTAGGTATCATGATAGACATAACCGATTTATCCAGCAAAGGATCCTTTTTTGCGGCAATAATTTTTACAACAAACAACCGCATCACAAATAATACAAACGTAATTACGGCTCCCCACATCAACCAATCCAGGCGGTCTATCTGAATTTTTATACCGATAAAAACGAAGAAAAATATTCTTAACAAAAAAACAATCTGGGTAAAAAAATCTCTTTCAGCCTGAGGTAAAACAATACTTCTGTTTGGAATTATTTTTAGTAAAAGCTTGGGTTCAAAATAATGAAGATTGCCAATTGCAATTCCAAAAGAAAGTGCAGTTAATGGCCCACTAAAATTCAAGTACTCAGTTACTCCATATAAAATAAATAAGAATGCCGGCGTAGAAAAACTGGTTGTTTTTAAATCAGGAATTTTACTGAGAATAAAGGACCATAAAAGGGCGCCTCCAATTCCTATCAGCAAAGCCAGCACAAGCGATGCAATGAAATGAGAAATAACAGCACTGGCTTGCATTTCGCCTGTAATCATCAAACCTAAAATACCCAGTGGAATAGCCAGTGTGAACACATCCGATTTGGCCGATTCGATGATGAGCATGGTGGCCGTTTTGGGTTTTACCGAAATCTTTTTTACCAACCCAACCACCACCGCCGATGAAGTTCCGCCAAGTGTTGCACCAATAAAAAGGCTACTTACCCAAGGCAGGTTGAATATTACATTACATAAAACAGAAGTAACAATCCAGGTTACTAAAAAATTTAAAGTGGTTATGCCAGCAGACTCCCGGAATGAAGATCTAATTTCTGATATTTTTAAATCGGTTCCACTTTCAAACAAAATAAAAATAAGTACCAGGTTGCTAAACAAGGATCCCATATTTCCAAACGACAACGGATCAATAATATGTAACACGGGGCCCAACAACATACCCAGCACCATTAGCCCCAATACATCAGGAATGCTTTTGCGTTCAAACAAACCACTTAGGTAATGTCCCCAAAAAATAAAAACGCCTAATAATATGATTACGATTGCTGTTTGCATAAGTTATTTGTAGGCTTAATATAAACCATTTTCAACAAAGAATAGCCATTTACAAACATGCCTTTGCAAATATTAAAAACTATTTAAAAGATTAACCAGAAATTATAAAGTGATAAAAATACAAGTTATCAGTTTAACGCACCATTGAATGTTGAACAACTCCAATGTTGTAAAACTTCAATAAGTTTTTAATTGCTTGGATACCTATCATTACATGCACAATTTAAAAATCGCTGCAATCTTTTTCACCACATTTACTTTTTTATAAGCTCTGCTTTTTCCAATGCAAGCTCTTTTTTAGCCAACTTTCATACTTTACCCTGTCGTCATTGTTTAACTCCTTTTGTGCTTTGTAAATAAATATGGTAGTGCTACTCGTACTCTCATTGCTATAGTAATTATATTGTTGGAAATAGATAATGCTTCAATTGTTGGGAAAATTATTTTCGACTCTTGTAATATTTGTTTACCATCAAAAACATTTTTTTCAATCTCGGCTTCTAAGGCTTTAATTTTTTGGTCTTTCTCATCAAGAACAATGTCCTTACTTTTAATTTCATTTAAAATATTATTTCTAAGTAATTGAATTCTGTCAGTGCTGTCTTGTCGGATGATTAATTTTGTTTCAGGAATGTTCCAGGAATACAATCTTGCATTTAAGCTATCAATTTCTTCATTTGAAAATCGATAGGATAAAAATGCCAATTCAATTGTTTTTGGCCGTTTATTATAATTTGTTTTTTTGTAAACAATGGTATAGCCTTTATCGGCAAATTCCTGGTCAATAAATTTATTTACCGATTGCTGGTATTTATGCTCAAGAAATAAAGTGTACGCAAAATAAATACTGGGCAACAGCATTAATAACACCACGATGCTGATACTATATCTTACCTGTTTTTGTCGACCCTTATCAACTAATTCTTTGGCGGGATATTTTAAAAACTTAACAATGGTATAGGTGGCAATGCAGATAAAAACACAGTTGATACCGTAAAGAAAAATTGCACCAAAAAAAAATTTAAAATTTGCTGTTGCCAACCCATAGCCTGCAGTACAAAGCGGCGGCATTAAAGCTGTTGCAATGGCAACTCCCGGAATTGGATTCCCTTTTTCTACCCTGGTAACAGCAATTACACCAACTAGTCCACCAAAAAATGCAATAAGGATATCGAAAATATTCGGCGAGTTTCTCGACAACATTTTGGATTGAACTTCCTTAAACGGACTGATAAAAAAATAGAAAGCAGAAACCAACAAACCAACCAGTGTTGCAACTAATAAATTTCTCAGCGATCTTTGTAAAAGATTAAAATCGTACATACCCAATGCAAAGCCTGATGCAACAATTGGCCCCATTAACGGAGATATCAGCATGGCACCAATTATAACAGCGGTGGAGTTTACATTCAATCCAACTGATGCAATTAAAATGGCGCAAGCCAAAATCCAAAGATTGGCACCGGCAAAGGAAATATTACCCTTTACACTTTCTAATGTTTTTGGTTTATCATCTTCGCCATAGTGTAAATTAAAAAGTCATTTAAAATATGCGCTCATGTTTTTGTTTGAATTAATCTTTTTATAAGTATCAAATTACAGTTGCCTTCAACCATGGTTAACTTTATAATTAAAAGTTGATTGTAAGCACAACAGCAGGTGATTTCCGCTAATTGATTTTTTAATTTTCCAATTGAAAAAAATAGCAGACTAAAATAATTATTTAAGAGCAGGGTAATAATGCAATAGGTTGCCAACCACTAGCCCCATAGGTTAGGCACTGAGGTTTCATTTAATAAATTGTTTTGAAAACTGTTGGAACGGAAATTTGTAAATAAATAGCAAGAGCTTTACGCCACTGTTCAAAATTACTATTGGGTTGCGATGTTGGAATTTAATAATCCAACTGGCCAGTTTTGCCAGAGCAAAAAATAATTAGAAAGCTATATTCTGCCAATCAATACCAATAATTATAAAAGATGATTATCAACAGCGTTGCCACCGTAAAAGTCCAAACAGCATTTACAGTAACGCTCTTTACAAAACTCCATTTGGGTGGGTTATCAACTATCACCAAACTTAACAGGGTTGTTATAACCAATAATACAACTCTTGAGGCTGGCAAATAAATTTGAAAAGTAAAAAGCATTACAAAATAAGTAATTAAACAAATTGCAATGGCAATAATGATGTTGGTAAATAATACGGAGAGTTTCATAAAGAAAGTTTTTATAAAAACAAATTAGATGTTTTTATTTGATATTGCAAGGGTTCATTAACGGTATTTTTTGTAGTTAAAAAACAAGCTTACAAAATACAGGACATTAAAATGCTAATAATAATTTCCTATTTTCGTTTGTATACAAACAATTAATTTCATGTGCGGTATAGCTGGTTATTTTTCCTTAAACAACGCAATATCAGAAAACCAGCTAATGCAGGCTGCAACATTGTTACAGCACCGTGGCCCCAATGCTGAGGGTATTTATTTTTCGGCTGATAAAAAGGTTGGCCTTGCCCATCGCCGCTTATCTATTTTAGATTTGAGCGATGCAGCCAACCAGCCCATGTTCTCGGCCGATAAGCGGTACTGCATTATTTTTAATGGGGAGATTTACAATTTTAAAGAACTAAAAAATCAATTGAACGATAAAGGCGCTTCTTTAAAAACCAGTTCCGATACCGAAGTGATCCTAGAATTGTTTGCCCAACAAGGGCCCGCCTGTTTTGCAACAATGAACGGCATGTTTGCTCTTGCCATTTTCGATATTCAGGAAAACATACTTACTATTTGCAGAGATCATGTAGGCATTAAACCCTTGTTTTATTTTTGTGATGGCAACAATTTTTTGTTTGCCTCCGAATTAAAAGTTATCAAAAAAATTATCGGCAATCAATTACAAATTAATAAAGAAGCTGTTCCTTATTTTTTACATCTTGGGTTTATACCAGAGCCTTTGAGTATTTATAAAAACACTTTCAAATTTCCTGCAGCACATTATTTGCAAATAAAATTACAGGCTGGTTCATTAAATAATCTGCAACAAAAAACAATTCCATTCTGGAAATTGCAGGATACCATTACATCAACGGTTT
>JANPAP010000311.1:0-1626 GCA_031429975.1 Chitinophagaceae bacterium | reverse complement strand
CATCAATGCTGTATTGAAGTAAACCGGTACCTGTTCCATTTGCTACTATACTTCCATTGTTGTTATTGCATGTTGTTGCTTTAGTAAAAGCGGTTAATCCGGGGCCTGAAGAATTACTGATTGTTACTGTTGCTCCGGTTGTGCAACCCGTTGCATCCATTACTGTAACCAAATAATTACCTGCAGCAAGATTTGTAAAAATACTATCCAACTGATAAGTGCTTCCATTGATATTAAAATTTAATGGCCCGGTTCCAGTTGCGTTTGCTGTAATCATTCCATTATTAATTCCACAAGTTGTATTAATAGTGGTAACATTTAAACTAGGGCCACCACTATTTAAAACAGTAACCGAAATGGTATTGATACAGCCTTCATCATCTAGAATACTGATTTGATAAATACCTGCTGCAAGCCCGGTAAAAAGTCCACTTGATTGCCAGTTGGTTCCACCATCCTTACTAAATTGATAAGGTGTTTGTCCATTTTGACCTGTTGCCGAAATGGTTCCATTACTGGTATTACATGGAGTAGGGGTACTGGTTGCCGTTACTGAAGCACCGGGAATATTTTTAATAGAATCTGCAATGGATTTTGTACAGCCATTGGCATCTTTTACAGTTACGGTATAAAACCCTGGAGCAAGCGGAAGAAATGAATTTGTGGAAGTATAGGTACCAGCATTCAAACTAAATTGATACGGAGGAGTACCAGCAGTAGCGATAATGTTGATTATTTTGCCTTCGTTATTACCACAATGTGCTCCCTTAAAAGTTGCTGTTATTGCAGGCCCAGGACCCGTGCCCACATTAATTATGGTATCATTGATTGTAATGATACAGCCTGCAGAATCTTTTAAAGTAATTGTATAATTACCCGGAACAAGTCCTGAAAAAATTCCACTCGATTGAAATGTTATACCATTCTTACTAAATAGATAAGGCGGCGTTCCGGCGCTACCAATTGCAGTAATGCTGCCATTACCATTGTTACAACTTACCTGAATTTTTGATGTGCTGATTTGTGGTGCAGCAATAATTTTTACCGTTTCGTTTGCAGTAACGGTGCATCCATTTGCATCTTTAACTGTAATTATATAATTGCCTCCATTAAGTCCATTAAATGAATTGCCTGCCTGAAAGGATCCTCCATTAATACTGTATTGCAGCGGAGCAACTCCTCCTGTAGCCGTAACCGTTATCGAACCATTGGTAACACTGCAACTGGAGGATATACTACTTATCTGAATCCGGAGGCCAGCACTATTACCAACATAAATGTTGATGGAATTGATACAACCATTATTGTCATTTACAGAAAGATTATAATGGCCTTCCGATAGATTGCTGAAAATATTTCCTGATTGGTAAGTGCCTCCATTCAAACTAAATTGATAAGGTGCTGTGCCGCCGGATGCGGTTGCTGTTATACTACCATCATTTGTATTGCAAGTGGTAACTGTAATTACTGCAAATAACTGTGGGCCGGCAGTTGCATTGATAATTGTGGGTAAGGTACCAATACAACCATTTGCATCCTGAACATATACTGTATAATTGCCAATGCCAAGACCTGAAAAAATATTTGCTGCTTGAAAATTTATTCCATTGATACTGTATTTATATG
>JANPAP010000310.1:0-5822 GCA_031429975.1 Chitinophagaceae bacterium | reverse complement strand
AAAAAATGGATGCTGGCATTAAGGAAACGTTGTACAGAAACAGGAACACTGTTAATACTAGATGAAATTCAATGCGGATTCGGGCGAAACGGAACATTATTCGCCTTTTCACAATTTGGTATTGTACCGGATATTTTATTGTTGGGAAAAGCGCTGGGTGGCGGTATGCCTTTGGGCGCTTTTGTGGCTGATAAAAAAATTATGGATTGCCTTACACATAACCCTGTACTGGGCCATATCACTACGTTTGGCGGTCATCCGGTTTGCTGTGCAGCCGGACTGGCAGCTTTCAATGTGTTGCTTGATGAGGAGCTGATATCAACCGTAAAAGAAAAAGAGCAATTGTTTTTAGCTCAATTAAAACATCCAACAATAAAAGCTGTCCGCAGTTGTGGATTAATGCTTGCGGTGGAATTTGAAGATTTTGAAACTAATAAAAAAATTATTGATGCCTTAATTGAGGCGGGTGTTTTTACCGATTGGTTTTTGTTTGCCGCCAATTGTTTGCGGATTGTACCGCCCCTGGTAATTACTGAAGATGAAATTAATCAAGCCTGCAACAGCATCCTTCAAGTGCTTGATAAAATAAATTAAGCCAAGCCTTCTCCCTAAATATTTTTTATAAAAAATAATTTTGTGGTATCAAATCAATCCATTTACTTTGTAATTCAAAGTGCTTTTTATGAGTGAAGAACAACAATCGCTGCAAGACCTGCAACACATCAAAAAAATGATGGAGCAAAGCAGCCGCTTTATCAGTCTGAGTGGCTTAAGTGGAATTGCTGCCGGAATTTGTGCCCTTGCCGGTGCAATCATTTCTTTTGATTTTGTAACAGGGAAAAAGAATTATATCATCAACGAAAATTATTTACAAAATAATTCGGGTGATTACAGTTTCATTTTAAATACTTGGATTTTCTGGATTGCTGCCGGAACTTTTATGGCTGCATTAACCAGTGCTTTCTTTTTTACCTGGATCAAAAGCAGGAAGCAAGGAATCCCAATTTGGGGTAATACTGCCAGGCGTTTATTAATCAATGTATGTATCCCCCTGCTTGCAGGCGGTATTTTTCTTTTTAGATTAATTCATTTTGGAACCTTTGGATTGGTAGCACCGGGCTGCTTAATTTTTTATGGATTGGCATTGGTAAATGCAAGTAGGTATACATTGGCTGAAGTGCGATACCTAGGCTACTTGCAGATATTGTTGGGTCTTATCAATCTGCAATTTGTTGGCCTGGGAATTTATTTTTGGGCGGTGGGTTTTGGTGTATTACATATTGTGTACGGTGCATACATGTGGTGGAAACACGAAAGAAATTAAGTGATCAAGAAATGAGTTATCATAAAAAATATTTCAAAGGGGGAGGGATGTTATAATGAGTAATCCGATAGAAAATTTAAATAAACTTTTCGACAGCAGGGTAAGGCTGGGCATCATGAGCGCCCTGATGGTGAATGAATCGGTAAACTTTAATGAGTTAAAAGAACTGTTGGTTATTACCGATGGCAACTTGGCCAGTCATTTAAAAGCGTTGGAAGAAAATGGAACGCTTAAAGTACAGAAAGGATTTATCGGGAGAAAAACCAACACTTGCTATTCAGTAACCAAGGCAGGCGAAAGAGCTTTTAAAGCACATATCGATGCCCTGGAAAAAATGATTAAAGGAACGAAGTAAAATTTTTTTTCATCATATGCTTTGAAATTCAAAGTGCTTTTTTAAAATCAAAAAAAACAAACAACATGGAAACGCAGGAGTCGCTCAGTTTTTGGCAAAAAAATAAACTGGTTCTTAAAGCATGCTTTATTGGTTTTTTAATTCTGGCTTTACTCATTCCTACATTCTTCATCATGTTTCTGGTAACCGATCGGGAACAAAGAAGAAGAGAAGTGGTGCAGGAAGTGAGCAGCAAATGGGCAGGCGCTCAAACCTTAACAGGTCCGTTTTTGGCCATCCCGTATTTTGAAATTCAAAAGGATGAAAAATCGCAGGCGGTTACAAAAAAGAAATATCTTTTTTTGCTGCCTGAAGAATTGAATATTGACGGAGTCATTCATCCACAAATACGGCACCGCAGTATTTTTAATGTACCGGTTTATACCAGCAACATGCAACTATCTGGAAAGTTTAAAATTAATAAACCCGAAAAATTACCGGTTGCTGTTTCCGCTCTGCATTTTGACGAGGCGCTTGTATGCCTTGGTATCAGCGACTTTAAAGGCATCGGCGAAAATTTGCAATTGAAATGGAATGACAGTATCAGCAATTTTGAAACCGGTATTCCCGAAATTGACTGGCTCAATGAAGGGGTAAGTAATCCCATAAAATTAGCTGCCGATGAATTGGTATCCGGTAACAATAATTTTAAAATAAGTCTCTCTTTAAAAGGGAGTGAGCGTTTGTATGTTACCCCTTTCGGCAACAGTACCAAAGTGCATTTTGAAAGCAACTGGACCAATCCGGCATTTGATGGAAAATATTTACCGGATACCAATACGGTAAATAAAAAGGGCTTTATTGCCGATTGGAAAATTCTGCAATTCAACCGCAACTATCCGCAGGCATTTACCTATTTGGGTAGCAGCATGATTGCTGAAAGCGCATTTGGAATAAATCTGTTGCAGCCGGTAGATGCTTATGGGCAAACCATGCGGAGTGTGAAGTATGCCGTACTCATTATTGCGCTTACTTTTTTTGTGTATTTCTTTCTCGAAATATTTTATCGCCGAAGTGTTCATCCGCTGCAATATATTTTGATTGGATTTGCATTAGTGATTTTTTATACCTTGCTCTTGTCCATTTCGGAGTACCTGCAATTTGGTTTGGCATATCTGGTAGCCGCAGCTGCAACAGTAATTTTGATCAGTTGGTATACCCTGGGCATTTTTAAAAAATGGTCAATTGTTTTGTTGTTCGGTTTTATTCTTTCTTTATTGTACCTGTTTATTTATACCATTATTCAATTGCAGGATGATGCTTTATTGTTTGGAAGTATTGGCTTGTTTGTGTTGCTCAGTATTATCATGTATTTCAGCCGGAAAATAAACTGGAACAATAATGGAAAAATTATTGAAAGCAATGCTGGTTCAACGGTTCACTATAAAAAATATCCGGAAAATGAATAAGCATAATTTCAATAACAACAAATATTTTTATACAAGTATTTTAAGCTTTTCCATTTGGATTGTTTCCTTGATAATTAATGCTGTATTGGATTTGCTGCTCATCGGATTTCATTCCGGTGGCAGCGAATTATTTGATGGTCTTGGGTTAATCCTCTTATTCTCATCTTTGTTTTCCTTACCCGGAATGATTGTATTATGGATAGTAGTTTTTATGAATTATGCAAAACCCGATTTGTTTAATAGGGTATTCATTACAGCATTGCTCACTTCTTTTTTGTCGGTATTTGTATTTTTTTGTTGGATAGCTGATGCCTTTGGTGGAAAAAGTTTTTGGCTCATTTTGTTTGCAGTACTGTCGGCATTGTTTGCAGTAATGCTGCACCGACCTGTAATAAAAAATATTATTGAAAAAAATAAAATCAGACAAAATGTATAAATGCATTGTTCAAATCCGATCTGCTGTATTGGTATTTCTTACACATAATTTGGCATTGCCATTTTTAAAATTGATACGAAAGCCAAAACCTTTTCCCTATACCAGAAGTGAACTTTTGCAGATGCCTGAATCATCCCTTGGCAAAAAATTAATTGCTATGCTGGATGAAAAAAAATTGCAGTTACTGCCTTATTATGCCAAACATGATATCAAGCATATTTTGCTTGGATACGATACCACCGATGAAGGGGAAGTTTGTTTGCAATGTTTTATGTTGGGCAATAAACATATTTCCTTTCCGGTTGCTGCTACTGTGTTGTATGGATTGTTTACCATGCCCGAGCATTGGGCTGCATTTGCAAAAGCATTTAAAAGAGGCAGTAATTGCAAACCCATTGAAGGTTGGAATTGGTTTGCAATTTTGGATATTCCAGTAGCAATACTGCAACAAAAAATAGCAACTGAAAAATAATTATTTCAAATAAAATCATGCATTATGGAAAAGCAATGGTGGTTTAAAAAAGCAGGGCTGGTTTATTTTCCGACACATCCCATAGGATATGTTATTTCATTACTGGCTTTGGTTTTTATGGTTCCGGTTACGATGGCTGTTATAAGAAATGGCCATTCGGTTAGTGATGATTTGTACCAGCTTTTTGTTTATGGAACCTGCACCGCTTTTTGGTGGAAATGGATTGCTGATAAAACCAGTTGAGTTATGAAAATTATAAAAGCATTTGTACATGCATTCAAAGGAATTGCTTACGCTTTGCAACACGAATTGAATTTTAAAATTCAATTGATTGCTGCATTGATGGTGATACTGCTGGGATTTTATTTCGGCATCAGTACAACGGAATGGCTTTTTGTTATTGGCTCCTGTGCGACAGTTTTGTGCCTGGAACTGATGAACACGGCCATAGAAAAAACCTGTGATTTGGTTACCACAAAATTTCATCCGGCAATAAAAATAATTAAAGATATAGCAGCCGGAGCTGTACTGATGTCCGCCATAGGAACGGCTATAACCGGACTGGTAATTTTTTTACCAAAAATAATTCATCTCATAAAATCATTACCATGATAAAATTATCATCGATAGAAAAATTGCTGGCTGCATTTATTTTATTTGTTGCTGCCATGCTGCTAGTAAGAGTTGCTTATGCCAATAACCTGCGCTATATATTTTTGTTGTGGAATTTATTTCTGGCTTGGATTCCTTTTCAAATAAGTGTAGTACTTACTGTTTCAAAACATAACAACAAATGGATTAATTATTTTTTACTGGCTGCCTGGTTGTTGTTTTTTCCCAATGCCTTATACATCATTACTGATTTAATTCATCTGGAAAATTCAAGGGCCGATGTGCCGGTTTGGTTTGATGCTATTTTAATTTTTACAAGTTCTGTAACGGGGCTCATTATGGCATTTGCATCTTTGTACCAAGTTGAAAAATATCTGCAAAAAAATATGAAACAAAAGCATATCAATAAATTATTGGTAGCAGCTTTATTTCTTGGCTCCTTTGGTGTTTATATCGGTAGGTTTTTACGATGGAACAGTTGGGATATTTTGGCCAACCCCGTTTCGTTATTGGTAGAAATTGCAACGCATATTATTATGCCCATTCATCATTTTCGTACCTGGGCGGTTACGTTTTTACTTACCGGATTATTCAGCCTTTTATATTTCAGCATAAAAAAATTACCCGGCTATTTGCAACAACCGGGTAATTAATTATCGAACAAAAATATTTTTTAAAAGTCTAATCCTAAACTAAAATAATAAATGGGTTTGCCTCTAAAAAGTCCAATCATTGGCCAGCCTGCATCAAACTTTAAAAAATAACCCAGTACGGTACTTCTGGCGCCAAAGCCATAACCACCGGCAAATGGGCCAATACCGCCTTCTTTGGTAAGCACCTGAATGGGTGGTTGTCCATAAGTTGAAGAGGGACGACTGATGCCACTATAAGAACCATTCCATGCGGTGCCCAGATCGATAAACTGTGTTATCATAAAGTTTCTTAAAAATGCATTGTTTACCGGACGGTTAAAGAAGGTAGTATAAATGGGTAACCTTAACTCACTGCTAAGTGTAACCGCATTATTTCCATTTGCAACATTTTGGCGGAACCCTCTTAGGTTAACAGCAAGACTTTGAAAAGCATAATCAATATCTTGAGCTGGTTTATTTTGCTCATTAAAAAACCGGTAAGTGCCATCGCTTTTAAGATTATTTCCAAACATTAACCAGCCA
>JANPAP010000309.1:0-6771 GCA_031429975.1 Chitinophagaceae bacterium | reverse complement strand
GTAAACCAATACGGCTTCTACATCACCGCTGATAACTTCAATGGCAATGCCGGTTTCGAGCTTTACATTCCTGATAATATCTTCTGCATTTTTAGCATCTCTCATGGCGCTGGTAGCACATGCCTTTATATGATCTACTTCATAGGCATTACATAAATGCTTAAAGGCTTTCATGGTTTGCATCATCATCGCCAGTTTTTGTTTTGAAATACTGCCATTGCCAAATACATCAAAACCCAATCTTAAAGGAACCCTAAAAAGATTTAATTTAGTAAAAACCGGTTCTTCATTCTTGTCGGGCAAAACTTCGTTTATTAAAAGCCTTGCTGCATTACTGCCTATATCGATTGCTGCTAATTTCAATGTTAATACTGGTTGCTGATAAATTAATAATTGATCGTATACTGAATGTAAAACGATTTTTAAAACCCATTTTTATTTGAAAAATAAATTAAAAGCCGTTTTAACAAAGATAAGTTTGAATGCAGGGATTTGCTTGAAAAAAATAGACTGATAGTTATTTGTACAATTTTTTAAAAAGGGAATTGTAGGTTTCTACCTGCGACCTTATTTTTTTTGTATTTCTTGGATTTACATATTGGTTGCTTAATTCATTATCCAATTTTCTTGCTTTGATATTATCTGCCAATTGAATCTGGATGATGTTTTTTAATTCTTCTTTTATATCCAAATCAAGAATGGGACAAGCCACTTCAATGCGATGATCAATATTGCGTACCATCCAATCGGCCGAAGAAATAAATGTTTTTTCATTGCCATTATTATGAAAGATCATTACCCTGGAATGCTCCAAATATTCATCAACAATACTGATTGCCTGCACCGGTATTTTATTTTTTTTATTTTCGGTAAGCATGCAAAATATACTTCGTACAACCATTTTAATTTCAACGCCAACTTTTGCGGCTTCGGTTAATTTGGCAATTAATACTTCATCACTCAAAGAATTTAGTTTAAGCGTAATGGCTGCAGGTTTGCCTGATTTTGCATTTCGGATTTCGTTAGAAATTAATAACAGTAACTGCTTTCGCATGTTAAGTGGACTAAGGATTAAAGTTTTACAGGTCTTTAAAAAATGCGTTCGCATTTTTGGGATTTCCAAAAAATGAAAAATCCTGTTTACATCGGCCATGATGTTTTTATTTGAAGTAAGCAGGCAATGATCTGTATACAATTTTGCAGTTTGTTCATTAAAATTACCGGTGCTTACAAATCCATATAATACAGGTTTGTTTTTTATTATTTTTTGTATCAAACAAAGTTTTGCATGCACTTTTATGTTATGCACTCCAATCAAAACCTTTACGCCGGCTTCTTCCAATTCTTTTTTCCATACTAAATTGGCTTCTTCATCAAACCTTGCTCTAAGTTCAATAACTGCAGTAACTTCTTTTCCATTTCTAACTGCATTGGTTAAAGCGTTTATAATTTTTGACCGGTTGGCAAGGCGGTAGCAGGTAATTTTTATTTGTGTTACATCCGGATCTATCGCTGCTTCTCTTATCAAATCAATTACACTGTCAAAAGAATGATAGGGAAAGTTTAACAACAGATCCCGTTTTAAAATAACCTCCGAAATGCAGTTGCTGTTTTGCAATAATGGATGAATGAAGGGTTTTTTTCGCAAACTTTTTTTCGAAAAAACGCTTTCCGGAAAATTGATAAAGTCTTTAAAATTATGAACCCTTGCACCGGGTATTAGGTTGTCTTTTTTTGTAAGTCCCATTTTTTTTTTAAGGTAAGAAAGCAGGGTGACATCAATATCTTTATCATAAACAAAACGCACGGGCTTGCCTTTCTTTCTGTTCTTTATTCCCTTCTCAATTTTTTGAATCAATGAAGTTTCTACATCATTGTCAATATCAATTTCGGCATCACGGGTTACTTTAATTAAGTGTGCAGAAAATTGATCATAACCAAAAAAGGAAAAAATATTGGGTAGGCAAAACCGAACGATATCTTCCATTAAAATGATATGGTGTTCGTTTTGGCGGGAAGGTAAAATTACAAATCTTGAAATGCGCCTTGCTGGCACCGAAACCAGGGCAAAGCGTTTATGGACCATTTTGTCTTTCTTTGAAAGTGTACAGGCCAGATAAATTGATTTATCGCTTAGTGTAGGAAAATTTTGAATGCTTTCCAGCATAAGCGGTATAATGTTATTTCTTACTTCCTCATTAAAATAATCGAGTACAAATGCTTTTTGTATTTTGTTAAGTTGGGTATCGTTTATTAAAAATATTTTTTGCTTTTTTAATTCTCTTAAAATTTCATTCCAAATCCGGTCGAATTCTTTTTGCTGAATTATAACTTCTTTATTGATTGCCTCCAGGATCAATTCGGGCGACTGCTCCAGGTGCATATTTTTCTTCCCTTCAATCTCAAACATTCTTTTTAAAGTGGCTACCCTAACTCTAAAAAACTCATCTAAATTATTTGAAAAAATACCCAAAAACTTAATGCGTTCTTTTAATGGAACCTGCTCGTCTGCGGCTTCTTGCAGCACCCGGTTATTAAAGGAAAGCCAACTGATATCTCTTATAATCGTCTTTTGATTTTTAATTTTGTGCATCTGAAATTATCTGGTCTGTTTTAACTGGAGTAATTCTGCATTATACAAAATGCTAGTGTTTATAATTTTTAAAAATACTGAAAATGTATTTTTTCGAATATTAAATTTATGTTTGGCTGGTAAAATGGATAATCTGAATTAACTAATTTTGGATTGTGTAACGAGAAAATAAATAAGAATACTGTATGCAGATTTTAAAAGAAAACCGAATAAATGTTTTAAATATTGGCTTAATGTTAATTAGCTGCATTGCAGCATTTATAATGCCTTTCGAGGTTTTTTTGTTTGCTTATGCTGTGCTGGGACCACTGCATTATTTAACCGAAATAAGTTGGTTGCACGACCGGCAGTATTTTACAAAAGGCAAAAACGATCATATTGTTTTGTGGTTGATTGGCGTACTGATTGTACTGGAAAGTTTTGCTTACCGGCATCATTGGAACTGGCCTTTTGAAAGTGATTTTGGCAACAAAATTATTTTTGTGGCACTGGCTGGTTCTTTATTAATGGTTTTTGTAGAAAATGTGTTAATTAAAGTTTTTGGGTTATTGTTTGTATTGCTTATTTCAAACGTAATTTTTCAACCCGATCAAAGAGATGGGTTTGCATTTTTTATTGGTGCATTATTACCAACCTTGGTACATGTTTATGTATTTACCGGTTTTTTTATTTTGTTTGGAGCTTTAAAAAGCCGGAATAAAACCGGGTTGATTTCCTTCGTGGTATTTATTGTATGTCCAATATTATTGTTTGTTCTTTTTCAGAATAAATCTTTTATTGGAATAACACAATATGGCCAAGAATCTTATAAAGCAGGTGGCGATGGTTTCTTTAATACCAACCTTGCTTTTTTACAGGAATTTTTTGGAATTAACTTTCCTCAAATGAAAGATGCAGCTGGGAATCTTTTGTATTATGAAGGATCAGAGCGGCCTGCATTGGATTACAGTAATGCGGCCAATATTGTTTTTCATTCGCAAGCTGGAATTTTATTGATGCGCTTTATTGCATTTGCTTACACGTATCATTACCTCAATTGGTTTAGTAAAACAGAAATTATCCGCTGGCATAAAGTGCCCAAAATTCGATTTGCAGCAGTGATTGTTTTATGGATTGTTTCACTGATTTTATATGGCTACAATTATTCAATGGGACTTCGCTGGTTATACTTTTTAAGTTTTTGCCATGTGCTGTTAGAGTTTCCTTTAAATATGGTGTCTATTACAGGAATTGGAAAAGAACTTTTAGTGATTTCTAAAACGGGCTTTAAACCAAAATTGGCGACAGTAAAATAATAGCGCCACCAAATTATAACAATATTAAACTGGCAATAATTTATTTAACAGATTTATTAAAGTGGGGCAGTAAGGTTAAAGAAATAAATCCAACAAAAAGAATTATTAAAAACTGGGCCAGCCATTGCAGGGTGCCGTTTGCATAAGCAATTCCTTCTTCAATATTATATAGCATCATTACCTCCATAATAAATCGGGGGTAAGTGCCAATTCCACCTGGCGTTATAATCATGCCAATGCTGGCAAAAGCCAGTATTGGAAATACAGAAACAAATGGAAGTTTGTCGGTATGCAGGGTTGCATAAAAGCCAAGGTAAGTACCTCCCACATAACAACACCAGATAAAAATACTGTGAAAAATAAAGGCTGTTTTATTTTCAAGATTTTTAATACTGCTGATTCCGGTTTTTACACCAATTGCAAGTCCTTTTAGTCTTTGTATAAATACATAATTATGATATTGTTTAAAAATAAATCGCACAATAAAATAGAGGCTAATAATTATGACAACCAGTACAACGATTTTTAAAGTAAGGTTGTTTGTTGATTTTGAACTGAAATATTCACTAATACCAACTTTTGCATATCCTCCTATAACCGTTGCCTGTGTTATGAAAGCGATAATAAAAACAATTACTAGGCAAATAACATCAACCACTCTTTCAACTAAAATAGTACCTACTAATTTTTCGGCAGGTACTTTTTCGTATTTCCCCAAAATGGTACATTTTAAAACTTCCCCTAAACGAGGTATGGCAAGGTTGGCAAGGTATCCAACCATTACTGCAAAAAATGTGTTGTAAAATTTGGGGTTATAGCCCATGGGTTTCATCAATATTTTCCATCGCATTGCCCTGCTTACATGGCTGGCACTAATTATAAAAAATACTGGGATAAATAAAATATACCGGGCCGATTTTAATGCGTCCTTACATTCATTCCAGTTTTTTTCATCCATTTTATGGATACTCCACCAAACTAAAAAAATGCCTAACCCTAAAAACAAAAAGTATTGTAAAACAGTTAGCAGTTTCTTTTTCATATCAAACTGTAAAATACAAAGTAAATATTTAGTAAAGTTCAGCTAAACAAAATAACTGTTCGATAATATTAAAAATTCGTTGGCCAAATTTTTTTATAAAAGTAAATTGTCGATTAACCGGATATTTGAAATCATTGCTGCCACAAGCACTACCAGTTTTGTTTTGCCATCCCAAACCTCAACTGCGTTTAAATTTTCGGCAGTTGCTATTTCAATATAATCAACAGTAATGCCATTTGTAGATAGAATGCGTATTGCTTCTTCTTTAAGCTGGGTTAAATTACCAGGTTTTATATTTTTTTTAATATACTTAAGGGTATTATAAATTATCGATGATTTTTCAAGATCCTCCTTATTCAACCTGAGATTGCGGCTACTCATGGCTAGTCCGGATGGCTCTCTTTTTGTTTCACAAATTATTATGTTGGTATTAAAAGCAAGTAAGTCTACCAGCTTTTTTATTACCATGCATTGCTGATAATCTTTTTGGCCTAAAAACAATTTGTGTGGGTTAACAATTTTTAAAAGTTTTTCAACAATCTGGCAAACGCCTTGAAAATGTCCTTTTCTAAATGCGCCATCTAAAATTGTTTCAATAAATCCCAATTCATATTTGTTTGAATTGTAAAAACCATCAGGATACATTGTTTCAACAGCCGGTAAAAACAACAGATCGCAACCCGATTTTTCCAATTGTAAAATATCAGCGTCTAAAGTTAGAGGGTATTTTTCAAAATCTTTCGGATCATTAAATTGAGTGGGATTTACAAAAATGCTTACAACTGTTATATCAGATTGTTGCTTGGCCTGATTTAAAAGCGAAAGGTGTCCTTTATGTAAGGCTCCCATTGTAGGAACAAAGCCAATGGATTTGCCTTCTTGAACCATTTTGGCAAGTTGTTTTTTAATAGTTGCAATGTCTTTAAAGATGATCATTTATTATATTCTTATTTAGTTCAAAAGTAGGAGCATATTTAATTTCGGGAAAATTAATGTACTTTTGCCCACCGCAAGAAAAAAACTATCTGATTATTTAACCAATAGCAAATGTCTACAAAAAAAAGGATTCTGTTTATTGCCAACGAAATGTCGCCATATGTTGAGCTTACCGAATTTTCTGAAATTATAAATAAATTGGCTATTAAGTCCAATGATTCAGGAATGGAAGTAAGGTGCATTATGCCACGTTTTGGCGTTATTAACGAACGTAGGCACCGGTTACATGAAGTAGTTCGTCTTTCGGGAATTAATGTTTCAATTGGTGGCGATGATTATCCATTAATGATAAAAGTAGCCTCATTACCCAATGCAAGATTGCAGATTTATTTTTTGGATAACGAAGATTTTTTTAAACGTAAAACCATTTTTAATGATGAAAATGAAAAGTGGTACGATGATAATGGCTTAAGAACAGCCTTATTTTGTAAGGGCGCTTTGGAAACCGTTAAGAAATTTGGTTGGCCTCCAGACATTATTCATTGCAGTGGTTGGATGACAGGCTTGATACCGATGTTTATTAAAACGGCTTATAAAAAAGAACCGGTGTTTAATAATTGTAAAGTGATTTATACAATTGGTCAAAATACATTTAAAGAAAAGTTGGGTGCTGATTTTTCTAAATTAATTACCATTAATGATAATGTGGGCAAAAAAGAACTAGAGTTCTTTAAGGATAATAATAATGTTGCCATGTTTAGAGGTGGCGCTGCGTATGCCGATGCCATTACTTTTGGAGCAGCAAAAGTTGATAAAAAATTAGTGGAAGAATTTAGTAAAGTAAGAGGTAAGAAAACATTACCCTTTAATGCAGATAGTGATTTAACAGACTATTTACAATTATA
>JANPAP010000308.1:0-4202 GCA_031429975.1 Chitinophagaceae bacterium | reverse complement strand
AATTGTTTTGCCTGAATTTTCAAAATTGCCAACTGCTGAAATTGATTATTATAACAAAGCCTGTAATGGTTGGTATGATTCCGTTTTAGGTAACAGTGGTTTTAATGGAGGAATTATTGTTGCTAAAAAGGGACAAATAGTTTTTGAAGCATATAATGGAACTGGACATATAAATGGACAAGACACTATTACTGCTGCAACTCCATTTCATATTGCTTCTGTTTCGAAAACGTTTACTGCAATGGCTGTTTTAAAACTTTGGCAGGATGGGAAACTAAATATCGATGACGCATTTAGTAAATATTTTCCTTCATTTAATTATGCCGGCGTTACAATCAGGTCGTTACTAAATCACAGAAGCGGCTTGCCCAATTATGTTTATTTTATGGAAACATTGGGTTGGGATAAATCGAAATTTGTAAGCAATGAGGATGTGTTTAATTATTTAGTTAGCCGCAAAAAAGAAATAAAAAATATTGCTTCGCCAAATACCCATTTTAATTATTGCAATACTAACTATAGCTTACTGGCTTTGTTGATTGAAAAAATTAGCGGACTAAAATATCCTGCATTTCTGCAAGAAACTTTTTTTACTCCGTTGCAAATGAAAAATACTTTTGTATTTGATTCAAGCCGCTTAAATACGGTAAACCCAAGCTACGATTGGCGTGGAAGAATTATTCCTTTTAATTTTTTGGATATTGTTTATGGCGACAAAAATATTTACAGCACCGTAAATGATTTACTTATTTGGGACCGGGCACTTAGCAGTGGAAAAATATTTGCACAAAAAACTTTGCAGGAAGCTTATACCGGTTACAGTAATGAAAAGAATGGTATTAGAAATTACGGATTGGGCTGGCGGATGAATAATTATCCTAACGAAAAAAAAATGATTTATCACAATGGCTGGTGGCATGGCAATAATGCTTCTTTTATCCGGCTTATTGAAGACTCTGCAACCATCATTGTTGTTGGTAATAAATATAACAGGGGCATCTATCATGCAAAAGATTTAGCCGGATTGTTTGGAAATTTTACAGGTTTAAAAGATGAAGAAGAGCCGGCTGTGTTGGATAGTTCCTCGGTAGTTCTTGATTCAATAAACAGGCTGCAAAACAAAAAAATACGTTTAAAACATAAAAAAAAGCGCCGGTAATTATTATTCTATTTTATCCAAAAAATAAATAACAAAGACTGATGGAGGTAATGATACCCACCAGATCTGCCAGTAGCATTGCGCCAATTGTATAGCGGGTATTTTTTATAGACACGGCTCCAAAATAAACAGCAATAACATAAAAAGTAGTATCGGAAGATCCCTGCAGCACACAACTTAATTTTCCTGCAAACGAATCGGCACCAAAAGTTTTCATGGTATCCACCATCATGCCTCTTGCAGCTCCACCACTGAACGGTTTAATAATTGCAGTTGGTAATCCATCAACAAATCTTGTATCCATTCCTATTGCTGTAAACAGCGTTTTAAATGCATTTATCACTACATCAAATGCACCACTGCTTCTTAGCATACTAATGGCAACCAGCATACCAACCAAGTAAGGAATTATTTTAACAGCAATTTCAAAACCGCCTTTTGCTCCTTCTATAAAAGCATCAAACACATCAATTTTTTTATAGAGGGCACCTAAAATAATCAAGATGAAAATCAGCAAAATTAACCCATTGCTTACAATGCCCGAAAAGGACTGCACCCCATCGGTGCTTAAAGATTTTAAATAAATTACCATCAATGCAATGATGGAGGAGATACCTAAAACCCATCCCATAATTATGGGAGTAAAAACATTTATTTTTTGTTTTATAGAAACGATAAACATAGCTGCCATCGTTGCAACAAATGTGGCGATCATGCATGGAATAAAAATATCGGTAGGGTTTGCGGCTTTTGTAGATGCTCTTAATGCAATGATGCTAACCGGTATTAATGTTAGCCCCGAAGCATGCAAACATAAAAACATAATTTGCGAATTGGAGGCCCTGCTTTTGTCGGGGTTTAATTCTTGCAGACTTTCCATTGCCTTAATTCCAAATGGAGTTGCGGCATTATCCAATCCTAATAAATTGGCAGAAAAATTCATTACCATATGCCCCATTGCCGGATGCCCTTTCGGTAATTCGGGAAATATTTTTGAAAAAAACGGGCCAATTATTTTTGCTAAAAGCCTTATCCCGCCGGCTCTTTCGGCAATTGCCATAAAGCCCATAAAGAGGCTCATAATTCCTATCAATCCTAAACAAATATTTACAGCTACTTTACAGGTTTCGATAATTCCATCTACAGGTTTTTGTAACCTGTTTAATATTTGAGCGTAGGTAAATATTTTTAAAGTTTGATTTTTTTCTTTGATGATCCTGACAGAATCGTTTAATAAATTGTCGGTTATAATAATATTGCAGTCCTCAATTTTATCTTTTCTTTTGTAACCAAACAGTTCAATTTTTTTTTCAAAACTATCAATGGTTACAAAGCCAGTATTTGCAGGAGAACCTATTGTAATAAAATTATTTGATTCTTCGGCTTTGCCTACAACCATGCGGCTAAAAATATCCGATTGCCCATCTACTATAAAACATTTAAAAATTGCGGTTGAAATTGCGATGATGATAAATGCACTCCAGATTCTGCTTAAGGCCATGGTGGATATTTAGGTATAATATTTAAGTTCTATTAAAATACTTTTGTTGGTATTTTAAATTAATAGTTCAAGGTAATATATAATTCATTTCAAAATTACATTCCCTGTCAATGCTTACCTTTGCAGCGCAAAAAAAAATCTGTAAAAACAGGTTGAATCTGATCAATAAAAAGTAAATAAATAAACATGGCATTACAAGCAGGCATTGTGGGTTTACCAAATGTAGGAAAGTCTACCTTATTTAATGCAGTAAGCAACAGTGCAAAAGCGCAGGCTAGCAATTATCGTTTTTGTACGATTGAGCCCAATATCGGGTTGGTAAATGTACCTGATAGCAGGTTGGATAAATTGGCTGAATTGGTACTACCTGATAGGATTGTGCCAACACAAATTGAAATAGTTGATATTGCCAGATTGGTACGTGGAGCAAGTAAAGGCGAAGGTTTGGGAAATAAATTTTTAGCAAATATTCGGGAAGTGGATGCCATTATTCATGTTGTTAGGTGTTTTGAAGATGATAATATTTTAAGAGATGAAGGCCCTATCAATCCGGTAAGTGATAAAGAGATTATTGAAACCGAATTGCAGTTAAAAGATTTAGAAAGTGTAGAGAAAAAAATTCAGCGAACAGAAAAAATGGCGAAGACGGATCCAAAAGCAAAAGTTGAATTAGAAATTTTGCAACGTTGCAAAGTGCATTTAGACAAAGGAAAAAATATTATTTCTTTAGGATTATCAAAAGAAGAAAAATATGCAATTGCCGATTTGTTTTTATTGTCGGACAAGCATATTCTTTATGTGGCAAATGTTGATGAAGCCAGCATGCATACCGGAAATAAATTTAGCGATGCATTAACGGAAGCGGTGAAGAACGAAGGCAACCAGGTAATTGTTATGACCAATGCCATTGAAGCACAAATTGCAGAATTTGATAACGCCGATGACAAGGCCATGTTTATGGAAGAATATAAAATGACGGAACCGGCATTGGATCGTTTGATACATTCAACCTATAAATTATTAAACCTATCAACCTATTTTACAGCCGGTGTACAAGAAGTAAGAGCCTGGACGATTCAACAGGGTTGGAAAGCCCCACAAGCTGCAAGTGTTATCCACACTGATTTTGAGAAAGGTTTTATTAAAGCAGAAGTTATTGCCTATAATGATTTCATTCATTTTAAATCGGAAGCGGCCTGCAGAGAAAATGGTAAATTAAGAATTGAAGGAAAAGAATATTTAGTGCATGATGGCGATGTAATGCATTTTAGATTTAATGTTTAATTAATTTTTTTTACAAATATTTATAAAAGTAAAAGGCCCCTGGAAAGGGGCCTACTTTATCCAAACAATCCATAAAACAAAATCAGTTGCTTGTTAGGGACACGACTTCTGTTATAAGATTGATACTAAAAATTTAAAATCTTGGGCATCTAAGCGAATTCTTACTGCTGTTATCTTTGCTTAAGAATTTTTGATAAGAGATGGCCATTTCAAATCCACCACGGCCTCTTGTTGTGGTACTTAATGCAGATGTATTTA
>JANPAP010000307.1:0-2737 GCA_031429975.1 Chitinophagaceae bacterium | reverse complement strand
GCCATACAATTTGCTGGCATCGCTGGGCATAGTTGCAGGTAAATTTGAATTGCCCACAATGCTTACACCATTATGAATTACGGTTTCTTCATTTTTTGTGAGCTCGGTATTGCCACCGGTTGCTGCAGCAAGGTCAATAATAACAGAGCCATTCTTCATGGCTTCAATAATTTGCGTAGTAATTAATATGGGCGCTTTTTTGCCGGGTATTTGTGCTGTGGTAATAATGATATCTGCCTTTGCAACACTCTCTGCTATTTTTGCTTTTTGGCGTTGCATAAAATCTTCGCTTTGCTCAACGGCATAACCACCGGCTTTGCTGGCATCGGCTGCTCCTTCTACTTCTATAAATTTTGCACCAAGGCTCATCACTTCTTCTTTTACGGCGGGCCTGGTATCAAAAACTTCTACCACAGCACCCAATCTTCTTCCGGTTGCAATGGCTTGCAAACCTGCAACACCGGCACCCAATATCAGCATTTTTGCAGGGGGTATACTGCCTGCTGCAGTCATAAACATGGGAAAATATTTTGGAAATAAATTGGCTGCAGTTAACACCGCTTTATAGCCGGCTATATTGGCCTGACTGCTGAGTACATCCATGCTCTGGGCACGGGTTGTACGGGGTAACATATCCATACTAAAAACACTCAAACCCTTGTCAGCCCAATCTTTCATTAATGCCTGATTAAACAGTGGCTGATAAACACCCAACAATATTTTTGAGGAATCTAGGGATAGATCTAATGGTTCATTGATGGATAAAATGATATCAGCAGTTGCTGCTATTTCGTTCCGGTTTCCAATGGTTGCTCCGGCAGCAATATACTTTTCATCGGATGCGAAAGCAGCAAGTCCGGCACCAGTTTCTACCATAACGGTAACATTCCATTTTTGTAAAGTGCTGATATGTTCTGGCAGAAGGGAAACTCTTGATTCGGATAATGGTTCTTTTAAAACAGCAATGATCATACTTAAATTAATTGCTTCGAAGATAATGAAAAACTGCTAGTCGCTAATACTGAAAGATTGTTTTTTAAAAGCATTGCAAATAATTAATACCTGATAACATACTGTTGCTTTACTTTAAAGTCAGGATTAATAAATACGAGACCAATAAAAAAAAGATCGATGGTAAGGGTTACAGAAGAATGCTGTTGAATAATAGCCCATGCTTCTTCCATTTCTTTGCTCCAGTGAATGTCATCAAAAATCAAGATGGTTGTGGGTTTTGAATGCCGCAGCAGATTTTCAAAATAATTAATAGTGGGTTGTCTGCGGTGATTACCATCAATAAAAGCAAAATCAATTTTTCCGATTTTATTCAAAAGCGGCTGCAATGTTTTTGCAAAATCGCCTTCAACCAATTCAATATTTTTTATTGAAAGTTGAGCAAAATTTTGATGAGCAATGGCTGCAATATTTTTTGCTCCTTCGCAGGTATAAATATTTGCCGCAGGATTTCCCTCAGCCAGATAAACAGTGGTTACGCCAAGTGAAGTACCCAACTCTAAAACAGTTGCCGGCTGATAATATTTTACAATTCTATAAAGCAGTTGCGAAAACTTTTTTGGTTTGAGTGAGGATGCTGCAATATTTTTTATAACCCTTGTATTGGATTTCATCACGGCAGATCCTGCGCCAAAATCTTCCACCTCAATTGCTGAATTATTATTCAATAAATTTTTGCGGATATTTTCAATCCTGCTGTAACAATCATAATGATCCTTATCCTGTAAAATATTTTTAATAAAATCAAAAACATACGGAGAGTGTACGCCATGGCCCTTTGCGTTAGATGCAGTGAATTGATACCACAGGTATTTTTTTGCTAATTGAAAACGGGTGTACAATTTTGAATTATGAGTTGAGAATTATGAATTATGAGTTATAAGTTATAAGTTTTAAGTTTTAAGTTATAAGTTTTATGTTGGGAATAGTGGGTTGTGGTTTTTGAATTTTGAATTTTGAATTTTGAATTTTGAATTTTGAATTTTGAATTCATAACTCTTAACTCATAATTCATAACTCTCTCCGGCTCCAAATTTGAAAGCTATGTGCAAAGGCGTTTTTTTCATCGGCTGCAAAACTATCTTCAGAAATTAATTGCCAGTTATTTTCATCCAATTCTGGAAAAAATGTATCGCCATCTATTGTTGTTTGCACTCTTGTTAAATAAACCTTGTTGGCCGTTTCAATACTTTGCTTATAAATTTCGCCACCACCGATGATAAAAATTTCCTTGCAATTTGTTGCTTCGGCTTTTTGAATGGCATCCGTTAAATCTGTTGCAACAACCACCCCTGCTGCATTCCAGCCTTCCTGCCGGGTTATTACAATATTCATCCGCCCTGGCAATGCTTTATTAACCGATTCAAATGTTTTGCGGCCCATGATCACGGGCATACCCCATGTGGTGTTTTTAAAAAACTTTAAATCGTTTGGTAAATGCCAAAGCATCTGGTTTGCTCGATCATTTCCGGTCGCCGTACGGCAAGCTCCCCGGGATCGAGTACCTCGTCCTCGATGAGGCCGACCGGATGCTCGACATGGGCTTCCTTCCGGACATCAAGCGGGTGCTGAAGCACCTGCCGGTCAAGCGCCAGACGCTGTTCTTCTCGGCGACCATGCCCGCGCCGATCGTGACGCTGACGCGCGAGCTCCTGAAGGATCCCGCGTTTATCAACCTGGAGCGTAAGTCTGCGCCAGCAACGGGGATACGTCAGGCAGTGTACCC
>JANPAP010000306.1:0-2249 GCA_031429975.1 Chitinophagaceae bacterium | reverse complement strand
ACTTGTTTTGTTTTGGTGAAATATACCGAAGGCACTTTAAAATATATGATAACCTTTCCGGTAATCATTGCAGCATCTGTTTTTTCATTACATGAACTCAATAAGAAATTAGATATTGTATCGCTGGTTCGTAGCAAATTTAAAAATAAAAAATAGCCCTTGCAGTCAACTTTAGTATCCATTATTGTAACCACCTATAATTCGGCAAACTATATAATAGAAACGCTGGAAAGTATAAAAGCACAAACTTGGAAAAATATAGAATTAATCATTACAGATGATTGCTCCACAGATAAAACGATTCAATTATGCAGTAACTGGTTGAAGGAAAATAATACCCTGTTTGAAAGAACCGAAATAATATCTGTGCCCCAAAACACGGGGGTTGCTGCTAATTGCAACCGGGGTATAAAAGCAAGTAATGCTGATTGGATAAAATTTATTGCCGGCGATGATATTTTGTTGCCCAACTGTATTGATGATAATATGCGTTTTGTAACAGATAATAATAATGTGGCAATCGTATTTTCACAGGTAAATTTGTATCAGGATTTGTTTTTGCAAAATAACTTTGTAACTGCAATTCCAGAACATTACCCCATGAATATAATGAACCCTGAATTTAGTGCTTCGGATCAGTATAAATTATTGTTATTATCAGACCGTATTACTTTTACTCCTTCAAGTTTTTTTAATAAAAAGGCCTTGACAAAAGTTAATGGATTTGATGAATCATTAAAATTTGTAGAAGATTACCCCATGTGGCTCAAGCTTACCAGAGCCGGCAACAAACTTTATTTTTTTGAAAAACCAACTGTTGGATACAGAAAGCACGAAGCAGCTTCCAACAATATGGCTAACTACGGATTGTTTAAACCGCTTTACTTAAAGTCGGGCCCGTTTTTAAAAAAAAATGTGTACCCATTTTTACCCTGGGATATTGCTGCTGATATGAAGTATGTTTTGGGGGTATCAAATATTTTTCAAAATGCAGGGATGAATAAGAAAACATCTTTTTTTGAAATGCTGTATAAGTCGGTTACCGTTTATTTTAATCCGTTCCGGTTTATTATTTATTTGAAAAAAAAAATACTGGGGCTTGGGCGTACTAATTTGTTTTATGCTGATTAGTGGGTCAATGTCTTTATAAAAAAATTCTCTTTATCAGTTAAATAAGAAAAATGATTCAGGCATCCAAAACACACAATAACCGAAAACCATGGAATTGGTTGGTGTACGACATGAATGACCGGTTATTGAATAAATATTCCAATCATTATAAAGGAAATCTTTACGACCTTGGTTGTGGTGCCAGAACTTACGAAGACTTTTTTTTAAATTTTTCTGAAAAATATATTGGCATTGATTGGGGATCGAGTGTACACGATTTAAAAGCAGATATTGTAGCAGATCTAAATAAGCCATTGCCCGTTGAATCAAACATTGCAGACAGTATTGTTTGTTTATCTGTATTGGAACATCTTTGTGAACCTCAAACATTATTGAATGAAGCCTACCGGATAATGAAGCCTGGTGCTGTAATGGTGCTACAAGTGCCCTGGCAATGGTGGATACATGAAGCACCTTATGATTTTTTCCGCTACACCCCTTATGCCTTAAAGTATATGTTTGAAAAAGCAGGTTTTAAAGATATTGAGGTAGAACCAACTTGTGGATTTTTTTCTATGTGGTTTATAAAAATGAATTACTTCAGCCTTCGGTTTGTTAAAGGGCCAAAAATTTTCAGGGCTATCAAAAGGGGGTTGTTTCAACCCATGTGGTACCTAGGGCAAAAAATAGCACCCATGCTTGATAAGTTAGATAAGGACTGGGCTGCCGAATCTCAGGGGTATTATGTGGTTGCCAAAAAAAATAATTAGTTATTTGTAGCATGAAAAAAATAGGGCTTTATTTAATGGGGTATAAAGGGCTTGTATGTTTACAGGCAATTGTAAAAAATAACAAAAGCCAATTAATTGCTACTGTTATAAGCTCAAAGGACGAGGCCATCCAAAATGATTATTATGATGAAATAGCAGCGTACTGTATTAAAAACAATATCCCTTTCAATAACAGAAAAGAGATCATTGAAATAAAGTTTGATATTGCAATTGCCATTTCGTGGAGATGGTTGATCAAGTTTACGGATGACATTCCGTTAATTGTTTTTCATGATTCCCTATTACCAAAATACAGAGGATTTGCACCCTTGGTAAATAGTTTGGTTAATGCCGAAAGTAAAATTGGAG
>JANPAP010000305.1:0-1733 GCA_031429975.1 Chitinophagaceae bacterium | reverse complement strand
CTCCCCCACAGGGGGAAATTTAGAGGTGGCTGTTATTTCTGGAAACCTCTGCATTGCTGCACCGTGGCCCGGTATGCTTAGAACTACTTGGGGCGATCACGAACGTTGCAGGATTAATTATTTTGCTACTTACCCCGATTTATATTTTACAGGTGATGGCGCTATGAAGGATGAAAATGGCAATTACCGGATTACCGGAAGAGTAGATGATGTGTTGAATGTTAGCGGCCATCGCTTGGGTACAGCCGAAGTGGAGAATGCCATCAACATGCATGCTGGTGTGGTTGAAAGCGCTGTGGTAGGTTATCCGCATGATATTAAAGGCCAGGGAATTTATGCCTACGTAATTTACGATCACCTGCACGGCGATGAAGAACTTACAAGGAAAGATATTTTACAAACCGTTACCAGGGTAATTGGCGCCATTGCAAAACCTGATAAAATTCAATTTGTAAAGGGCCTGCCAAAAACAAGAAGTGGAAAAATAATGCGCCGCATTTTAAGAAAAATTGCCGAAGGTGAAATGCAAAACTTAGGCGATACATCTACTTTATTAGACCCGGGTGTTGTGGATGAAATTAAAACGGGGAAGTTGTAGTTGTTAATTAAGTAAAGCGAAAGTTGCACAAGGAAAAATTTATTTTTAATCTCAATCTGAATTTACGTGTTCATGATTTTTAAAGGTTAAGTATTCTAGATTGATCAGAAATTTTCGTTAATGGATTATTTCGCAAATCAGTTATTTCATGCAATCCTATTAGCACCCTGTAAACTTGAAACTGTACCGCTTTTAACAAACAGCCAACGCTTTGTATTTTTTCCAACACTCAAATTTTTTAATTCAATTTTTTGCCAATGCACAAAATATTCTTTCATTTTTTTTAGCGTTGGCATCGTGGGTTGGCAAAAAAAATGAAAGAGTGTTTTCTCCAACGCTTTAAGAAATTCAGCAGTCAGAATCATATCTTTGACTACTTTTAAAATCTATTTTATAAAAGAGAATGATTGACAAAAAATCTTTATCGGAACGGGACATTTGCACCAAGTTTATCACACCAGCTTTAGAAAATGCACGGTGGGACAAACTCACACAGGTATTGGAAGAAGTCAGTTTTACAGATGGAAAGATTTATGTGCAAGGTAAACTCACAGCAAGAGGAACAGGAAAACGAGCCGACTACATTCTCTATTACAAGCCCAACATTCCAATTGCAATTATTGAAGCCAAAGACAACAACCATTCAGTAAGAGCAGGAATTCAACAGGCATTGGACTATGCAAAAATCCTTGACATTCCTTGTGTGTTCAGCAGCAACGGTGACGGATTTATTTTTCACGACAGAACCGTTAAAGACGGCAACATTGAAACCGAACTTTCATTAGAAGATTTCCCCACCCCCGAACAACTTTGGGAAAAATACAAACTCTACAAAGGCATCGGCACAGCCGATGCAGAGAGAGTTGTTTCCCAAGATTATTATTTTGATGGTAGCGGAAGGAAGCCGAGATACTATCAGCAAATTGCAGTGAACAGAACTGTTGAAGCAATTGCCAACGCCTGCCTGCCGGACAGGCAGGGACAAAATAGAATTTTGTTGGTGATGGCAACAGGCACAGGAAAAACTTACACAGCGTTTCAAATCATTCACCGACTTTGGAAAGCAGGAGCAAAAAAACGCATCTTGTTTTTAGCCGACAGAAATAATTTGCTTGACCAAACCAGACGAGGCGAC
>JANPAP010000304.1:0-7688 GCA_031429975.1 Chitinophagaceae bacterium | reverse complement strand
CATTCTCAGCTAAAAAACCATAGCCAGGATGAATGGCATCAGCATTGGTAATTTCGGCAGCAGCCATAATATGAGGAATGTTCAGGTAAGAATCTATACTTGCTGGCTTACCGATACAAACGGCTTCATCAGCAAATTTTACATGTAAACTATCTTTATCGGCGGTGGAATAAACGGCTACGGTTTTAATACCCATTTCCTTGCAGGTACGTATTACCCGTAAAGCTATCTCACCCCTATTGGCAATCAATATTTTTTTAAACACAATAGATAAATTAAAAATTAAAAATTAAAAATTAAAAAGAAGCAACGCATTTTAAATATGTTCTTTTTCAATTTTCATTTATGATGGGTCAACCAAAAATAAGGGTTGATCGTATTCAACAGGGCTGGCATCATCAACCAATATCTTTACAATAGTACCTTTTATCTCACTTTCAATTTCATTGAATAATTTCATCGCTTCAATTATGCAAACCACTTTGCCCACAGAAACCTCATCACCTACACTGGCTAATATCGGCTTTCCCGGACCACTCTGGCGGTAAAAAGTACCAATCATCGGACTTTTGATTGTTATCAAATTATCTTTAACAGGTGCTACCGGTACTGCTGCTATAGCTACCGGCGCTGCTGCAGCAGGAGCCGGAACCTGTGCAACCTGCTGGGCAGGTTGTGCACCTTGTATAAAGTTTTGAACGGGATCTTTCTTTTGTTTTACTGTAATTTTTACACCTTCTTCTTCAATCGTTATCTCGCCAATATTAGTTTTGTTGATAAGCTTTACAAGCTCTTGGATTTGTTTGATGTCCATGTTTTTTTATTAAAGGTTTTTTTATATAGAAACGGGCGGCTAAGGTAGGGAATGATTTATAAGAATTGATGTTTTTTAAAAAAATTAAAAAAGATAAAAAAAGGTTTTTTTATAGCTAATTGAAAGAAAACCTTTAAAAAACGTAGTAAAATACTCAAAAACTCTCCAAAATTAAAAAAGGGTTGAATTTTAATTCAACCCTTTTTTATTAATATCATTTCAATTATTCTTTTACTCTTTCAACGTAATCACCGGTTTTAGAATTAACCCTGATTAACTCCCCTTCATTTACAAATAATGGTACGTTTACAATTGCCCCGGTTTCAACGGTTGCAGGTTTTAAAGTACGGGTGGCGGTATCGCCTTTTGCACCTGGTTCGCTATAAGTAACCAATAAAACAATTTTATCGGGTAATTCAACTCCCATCGGCATTTCTGTTTCTCCATTAATTAATACCGTTACTTCCTGGCCATCTTTTAAAAATTTTGGCGCATCAATCATATTTTCCTGAACGGCAATTTGCTCAAAAGTTTCCGTATCCATAAAATTGTAGCCGGTATCGTCTTTATATAAATATTGAAAAGGCTTTTTTTCTACTCTAACCGGATGTATGGTTTCACCACTGTTCCAGGTAATTTCAATAGTGCGGCTATTATCTACTCCTTTTAATTTTGCCCAAACCTTTGCTGCAGCACGGGCAGTTTTATTTTGACCAAATTCGATAACGCTATATAAATTGCCTTCTACTTTAATAATGAGACCCGAACGGATATCTGCTGTTGTTGCCATTTTTTATTTTTATTAATTGATTAATAATTTTTGAACGCCTGCAAAAGTAACCATCTAAAAGTTAAAAAGGAAATTCAATACTTACCTAGCTGATTATTATAAACTGTTAGTATTAGTTTTACAAAAAATACAACAAATGCAGAAAGTACTTTTTTTGTTAGCATTAATGATTATTGGAAAATACAGCATTGCTCAAAATGACAGCACAGCATTGTACCTCCAGTTTCCCAATGTGCCCCCATTTACAATTATCAAAGTTCCTGACAATACAGAATTCAGCAAAGCTGATTTAAAGAAAAAAACTGCCACCTTAATTATTACGTTCAGTCCGGATTGCGATCATTGTAAACACGAAACAAAAGAATTGCTGAGCAATATCGATTTGTTTAAAAATGTTCAAATTGTAATGGTATCGCATTTAGACTTTGATTTAATAAATAAATTTTATCAAGATTTTCAAATCACTACTTTTCCAACCATTACTATGGGTAGGGATGCTGCTTATTTTCTAGGAACTTTTTATGGCATAAAAACTTACCCCAGCATGTTTTTGTATGATAAAAAAGGACGGTTTATAAAAATGTTTGAAGGCAGTGTGCCCATCAAACAAATTGCAGCATTATTTTAAAACTAAATCTGTAAAATCACCATTTCACAATGTGGTATTCAATTAACTTTGCAACGAAAATTAATTACAAAAAATAAAATTTACTTATTATGAAAGTTACTGTTGTAGGTGCCGGTGCAGTAGGCGCAACCTGTGCTGATAATATTGCACGGAAAGAATTATGTACCGAACTGGTTTTATTAGATATTAAGGAAGGCGTTGCTGAAGGAAAAGCACAAGACATGATGCAGACTGCTACCCTGTTGGGCTTTGATACAAAAATTGTTGGCAGCACCAATGATTACAGCAAAACAGCTAACAGCGATGTGGTGGTAATTACATCGGGCTTACCCCGTAAACCCGGAATGACCCGTGAGGAATTGATTGGCGTTAATGCCGGCATCGTTAAAAGTGTTGCAGAAAATATTCTGAAATTTTCTCCCAACTGTATCATCATTGTTATCAGCAATCCGATGGATACCATGACTTATCTGGCTTTACAATCAACCGGATTACCAAAAAACAGAATCATCGGAATGGGTGGAACATTGGATAGCAGCCGCTTTAAATACCAGCTCAGCCTGCATTTGGGCTGTAGCCCTGCTGATTTAAATGCAGTGGTTGTTGGTGGACACGGCGACACCACCATGATTCCTTTAATAAGATTGGCAACCTGGAACAGTGCCCCTGTTACCGATTTTTTAAGTGCCGAACAACAGGATAAAATTGTAAAAGATACCATGGTAGGAGGCGCTACGCTAACTGCATTAATTGGTACATCTGCATGGTATGCACCCGGCGCTGCCGGCGCTGCTTTAGTAGAAGCGATTGTAAGAGACGAGAAAAAATTATTTACTTGCTGTGTTGCCCTCGATGGTGAATACGGACAAAAAGATATTTGTTTAGGCGTACCGGTAACCATTGGAAAAAATGGTTGGGAAAAAATTCTTGATTTTAAATTAAACGAAACGGAGCAAACTGCATTTAATAAAAGTGCAGATGCGGTGAGAAGCATGAATGAGGTGTTGAAAACTTTGTAATTTAAAAACGCTGTTGTAAAAAAAGAGGAAACAAATTGTTTCCTCTTTTTTTATATTTCTTAAAATTTAATTCACGCCGGCTACTAACATTTCTTTATTTATTTTTTGAACCAATCCCTGTAAAACTTTACCCGGACCAAATTCTGTAAACTCGGTTGCACCATCTGCAATCATTGCCTGTACAATTTGCGTCCACCTAACGGCGCCTGTTAATTGTGCAATTAAATTTTGTTTTATTTCCAAAGGATCTGTTACTGCTTTTGCAACAACATTTTGATAAACCGCACAGGTAGGAATATTAAATTGAGTAGCTTCAATTGCAGCAGCCAATTCTTCCTTTGCCGGTAACATTAATGGCGAATGAAAGGCGCCACCAACTGGTAATACCAATGCTCTTTTTGCACCAGCTGCTTTCATTTGTTCGCAGGCAATTTCAATACCTTTTATAGATCCGCTGATAACTAATTGTCCGGGGCAATTAAAGTTTGCGGCAACCACTATCTCCCCCGTTTCATTTTGTATTTTTTCGCAAATCTCTACCACCTTTTCATCGGCTAAAGCCAATACTGCAGCCATGGTTGAGGGATATAATTCGCAAGCTTTTTGCATTGCCTTTGCTCTTATCGAAACCAGTTTAAATGCATCTTCAAAACTCAATACGCCATTTGCAACCAATGCAGAAAACTCTCCGAGTGAATGGCCGGCAACCATATCCGGTTTTGCATCGGGCATTGTTTTAAATGCAATAACAGCATGTAAAAAAACGGCGGGCTGGGTAACATTGGTTTGTTTTAAATCTTCATCCGTACCCGAAAACATTATATCAGAAATACGAAACCCTGCAATTGCATTGGCTTGTTCAAATAATTCTTTTGCAGCAGGATTGTTATCGTATAAATTTTTTCCCATGCCGCTAAATTGAGAACCTTGTCCCGGAAAAATATAAGCTTTTGACATTTGATTTTTTGATTTGATGATTTGGAGATTTGATGATTTGGTGATTTGGTGATTTGGTGATTTGGTGATTTGGTGATTTGGAGATTATGAAGAACAATATTTCCTCATTTCCAAATTTTCAAATTTTCAAATTTCTTAATGTAACTTAGCACTAATTAATTTTACAAACTCACTCCTGGTTTCGTTCTTTTCAAACTCTCCCCAAAAAGCAGAAGTGGTGGTTACCGAATTTTGTTTTTGAACCCCTCTCATCATCATACACAAATGCGAGGCTTCTATTACAACTGCCACTCCCAGCGGATTCAAAGAAACTTTGATAGCTTCTAAAATTTGAGTGGTAAGCCTTTCCTGCACTTGCAACCGATGGCTGTAAACATCCACCACTCTGGCAATTTTACTGAGTCCGGTAATCCATCCATTGGGAATATAAGCAACATGCGCTTTACCATAAAATGGCAACATATGATGCTCACACATGCTGTACAATTCGATATCTTTTACAATTATCATTTCACTTACATCTTCATGAAACTTGGCCGAATTTAAAATTGAAACGGCATCCTGTTGGTAACCCTGCGTAAGATATTGCATTGCCCTGGCAACCCTTTCGGGCGTTTTGTCAAGCCCTTCTCTATTCACATCTTCACCCAAGTGAGCAATAATATCTTTATAACTTTTTGACAAGCCGGTTGTAGTAATTTCGTCGTAATGATCTATTCTGGTATATGCCATTTGAAAAATTTAAAATGCTGGATGTTTTATTTTTTAATCAGCAGGGTATTCAACAAAATTGCGTTCGGTTTCATACAATCTTATTTTCAATTCCAATTGCTGATCAATTTTTTCTCTTAAAATATTATAAATAACCACTGCAATATTTTCTGCACTTGGATTGAGGTTTTTAAATTCTACCGTATCCAAATTCAGATTTTTATGATCGAATCGTTGCAGAATATTTTCATCAATCAATTCACTCAGTGTTTTTAAATCGTATACAAAACCTGTAGCCTTATCAGGCACCCCGGTAATTTTTACAATCACTTCGTAATTATGGCCATGGTAATTGGGGTTATTACATTTACCAAATACCTTGGTATTAGTAGCATCATCCCAATCAGGATTATGAAGCCGGTGGGCCGCATTAAAATGTTCTTTTCTAAAAACTGCAACTTTATTACTCATACAAAATGGTATAATACAAAAATTAAAATAGTTACCAATCAAGCATTCTATTTTAAACTATTTTTAAATTCTATGGATGAATACGCCAATGTTAAAACAGAAGTTTGCTGCTTATATGCATTGGTTTATTGAAATGTTATTACAAATAAAGTTACAATTTGTTTGCTGTAACCAAATTTTAATCACCAAAATACTCAACAAAAATTCGGGGCGTTTCATAAAGTTTCAAACTATGCAACTGCACCCCATCCGGCAAATGAGGAATTAATTGTTGCCAGATGCCCATTACCAAATTTTCGATAGAACATAATTTGCCTTTCATAAAATCAACATCTTCATTCAGATTTTTATGATCGAGTTTATCAACAATATGTTCCTTTACAATGATGCTTAACCGTTTTACATCATACACAAAACCGGTATCCGGATTGGGTTCGCCCTTTAAGGTTACATACAATTCAAAATTATGACCATGCCAATTTTCATTGGCACATTTACCAAATACCTCCTCATTTTTTTCACGGCTCCATGCCGGATTAAATAATTTATGAGCTGCATTAAAATGTTCTACTCTTGTTATATATACCATTGGTATTGCTGAAAATTTTGCCAAAGTTAACGGCTAAATGCCAAAAAATAAAGACTATGAACTTAATGCAGGTGATTGCTCATTCGTTTAGAATATTGCAACTGATTGTAATTATTGATTGAGATATGCCAATATTTACGAATTTTGTAAGATGCCAATTTTATTAATCGCTGCAACATCAACCGAAATACTGCCCATCATCCAGGAACTAAAAAATAAAAATAATTATTTGTATAAACATCAAATTGAAGTTTTGATAACAGCTGTTGGGCAGGCAACAACTACTTATTCATTATGCAAAAAATTACAAACTCAACCCTTCGAACTTGTTATACAGGCAGGCATTGCCGGCACTTTTACGGATGCAATAAAACTGGGTGAAACTGTTTTAGTAAAACAAGATTGCTTTGCAGATTTAGGTATTGAAGAAGACGGAAACTTCAATACCATTTTTGATGCAGGGTTTTCTGCAAAAAATGAATTTCCATTTACGGATGGCTGGTTACTAAATAATCATCCATTATTAAATACAGGTTTTCTTCCCGTTGTAAAAGCAGTAACCGTAAATAAAGTGAGCGACCGTAAAATTCAAAAGCAACAACTCCTTCATAAATTTTCGGCACAAATTGAAAGCATGGAAGGCGCTGCATTGCATTATGTTTGCCTGCAGGAAAAAATACCTTTTATTCAAATCAGGAATATCAGTAATGAAGTGGGTGATCGGGATAAAAACAACTGGAAAATAAATGAGGCCATCAACAATTTAAATGAAGCACTGCAAAAAATGCTGCAACAATTATAAAAATCATGTTGGAGACAATTGACAATTATTAATAAACACAAATGAAACTTACGCTAGGCTTTTCACCCTGCCCCAACGATACTTTTATTTTTGATGCATTGGTAAATAAAAAAATAAATACCGATGGATTTGAATTTGATGTACAATTAGAAGATGTGCAAACCCTTAACCAATGGGCCATACAGGGCAAAATGGATATCAGCAAAATCAGTTACGGAGCATTGCCCTTAGTATTGAACCATTACAAAGTTTTAAACAGTGGCAGTGCTTTGGGTAAAGGAGTTGGCCCACTTTTAATATCAAATGCAGCAGCAGAAAATTTAAAAATTGAAGACCAAACTGTTGCCATACCCGGCGAAAATACCACTGCTCATTTATTATTTTCATTGGCTTACCCTACTGCAAAAAACAAAGTTTTTTTACGGTATGATGAAATTGAAAACTATACTCTAGCCGGAAAAGGGCCTGGTGTAATTATACACGAAAATCGATTTACCTACGAAGCCAAGGGGCTCAAAAAAATTATTGACCTAGGCGATTACTGGGAAACCCAAACCGGCCATGCCATACCGTTAGGTGGTATAGTTATCAACAGAAATATTGACAGCAGCATTCAACAAAAAATTGACGAACTGATAAAACAAAGTATCGAATACGCTTTTACAAATTTTCCCGAATTGAATGATTATATCCGCCAGCATGCACAGGAAATGAGCGATGCTGTAATGCGACAACATATCAACCTGTATGTAAATGATTTTTCGGTTGCATTAAAAGAAGAAGGGAAAGCTGCCGTTTGCAAACTGTTATCGTTGTTCGAAAAAATGCATTCAACACAAATAATTGTTACGGATATTTTTGTTCAGGAAAACTTAGGGTAGTTAAGAATTATGAATTATAAGTTTTA